>MGPV01000017.1:0-28388 GCA_001797615.1 Deltaproteobacteria bacterium GWC2_65_14 | reverse complement strand
CGCCGGTCTTTCCGCGGCGGACACCCTGGCGCGCCTGGGCTGCGCCGTCACCGTGTTCGATGAGACGGCGGAGGCCGGAGGGATGATGCGGTACGCCGTCCCCGCGTTCCGGTTTCCCGAGGAGGCGCTCCTGTCCGACGTCCTGACGATCCTGGAGAGGGGGGTCGACTTCTCCGGGGGGAAACAATTCGGCCGGGAGATCACCTTCGAGTCTCTCGAGGCGGACGGCTTCGACGCGGTGCTGTTCGCCGTGGGAACGTGCGAAGTGATCGAATTCCCCGGAGCCGGGGGGGAATCGGAGGGGTTTTTCGACGCCCTCACCTTCCTGGCCGACCTGAACCGGGGGAGGTCGGCGATCCCGCAAGGGCGTGTGGTGGTGATCGGCGGAGGGAACATGGCGATCGACGTCGCCCGCGTGGCGATCCGGCTGGGATCGGAGGAGGTGACGATCGCATGCCTCGAGTCCCGGGAGACCATGCCTGCCTTCCAATGGGAGGTCGAGAATGCCGAGGGGGAAGGGGTGAAGCTGCTTCCCGGAACGACGGTCAAGAAATTCCTGCTCCATGGAGGCCGGGTGACGGGGTTCGAGGCGCTCCGGTTGGAGCGGATCGACTTCGCCGCGAAGGGAAGGATCCTGCCGCATACGATTCCCGGCAGCGAGTTCGAAGTTCGGGCCGACACGGTGGTGATGGCGCTCGGAAGACGGACGGAGCTCGGGTTCCTGGGCCCCGGCATCGTGACGAAGCCGGTCGATCTTCCGAACCATGTTTCCCGGTTGATTTTTCGGGGCGGGGGGCATAAAATTTCGGCTTATGCGTGCGGGGATTGCGTGAGCGGACCGGCCACCGTGGTGGAGGCCTCCGCTTCGGGCAGGGCGGCGGCGTTGAATATCTACGGCGACCTCTGCGTCGAAGAAGTCGGGAAAGCGCGGTACGAGGACCGTTTCCGGCGTGTGGCCGAACCCCAGGTCGAAGACCGCCCGGAATGGAGGGTCAGGCGGGAGGCCCCCCGGATGACGCCGGAAGAGAGCCGGCGAACGTTTCAGGAGATCCAGAGGCGATACGAAGACGATTGCGTCCGCCGGGAATCCGAGCGGTGCGCGAGATGCAATCTGTGGTTATAACCCAACACGGAAGGGGGTGAACCCGAATGAAGAAGTTCGCATCTCTCATGGCGATCATCGTCGCAGTGACCTTCTCGGCCGGCCTGGTGATCAGCGCGGAAGCTCCCGCGGGCAAGGTGGCCATCAAGCACATCCAGAAGACCAAGGAGCCGGTCGTCTTCGACCACAAGGCGCACACCGGCAGGGCCAAGGACTGCCAGGAGTGCCACCACAAGGGCGAGAAGGGCAAGGAACAGGGATGCCAGGAGTGCCACAAGGCCAAGACGGAAGGCAAGGTCGTCGAACTCAAAGAGGCCTACCACACGATGTGCAAGGACTGCCACAAGAAGGACGCCAACAAGAAGGCTCCGACCACGTGCAACGGGTGCCACAAGAAGTAACGACAGAAACGACGCGCCGGGGAGGGCGGGGGTTTCCGCCCTCCCCGGGTTTCGTTTGACTTCTTCCCTACCTCTAAGGGTATACTGTATACTTTAAACGAACCTTCTTGAAGGTGATCCCCAATGGCCGTGGCAGCGCGCAGTGAATCCCCGATGGACAAGGTCTGGAGTTTCTTCACTTCCCTCAAGCTCGCGATCACCGTGATCATCCTGATGGCGACGGCCTCGATCTTCGGGACGATCGTCGAGCAGAACCAGCCGATCGAGAAGTACCGCCAGTTCTACAGCGACGGGACGATCCGCATCTTCGAGGCGCTGAACCTCTTCGACATGTACCACTCCTGGTGGTTCCTCGCCCTGATGCTGTTCTTCACCGTCAACCTCACCTGCTGCACGCTGGACCGCCTCCCGCGGGTAGTCCGGATCGTGCGGAATCCGAAGCTCACCCTGGACGAGGGGCTCGAGAAGTCGCTGGGCTCCGTGGACCGCTGGAAGAAGAAGGGCTCCCCGGAGCAGCTGGCCGACACCTACGCGGCGGCGATGGGAGGCGTCTTCGGCAAGCCGGTCGTGACGGAGAACAGCGGGACCCGGCACCTGTACGCGGAGCGGGGGATCGTCTCCCGGTTCGGGGTCTACGTGACCCATCTCTCCATCATCATCATCTTCATCGGCGCGATCATTGGCAACGTGCTCGGGTTCAAGGGGTTCGCGAACATCGTCGAGGGAGAGTCGGTC
The DNA here is from genome assembly GCA_001797615.1 of Deltaproteobacteria bacterium GWC2_65_14. Taxonomy (NCBI): domain Bacteria; class Deltaproteobacteria; species Deltaproteobacteria bacterium GWC2_65_14. The sequence goes on along the minus strand of MGPV01000017.1, from coordinate 26,150 downwards.
CGAACGATTCCCACGAGGGGGGGAACGAACCATGTTGACCTCGGCTTTTCGGTGCGGTGCAACAAGTTCTGGGTCGACTTCTACCCGTCCGGACAGCCGAAGGAATACGCCTCGGACCTGAGCATCCTGGAAAACGGGGGGGAGGTCCTCCGGAAAAAGATCGTGGTGAACGATCCGCTCCAGTACAAGGGGATCTGGTTCTACCAGTCGAGCTACGGCCAGGCGGGGGGCAGCTCGGCCCGGATCGCGGTGACCGCCGCGGGCGGAGGTCAGCCTTCGGTCCTCTCGCTTGCTCCCGGCGTGGAAACCGAGGTTCCGGGGTACGGAACGGTCCGCGGCGTGGACTACCAGCCCGACTTCCAGGGGTTCGGTCCGGCGCTCCTCGTGGTCCTGGAAAAGCCCGGGAAGCCGGCCATCGAGTTCTGGCTGCTCCAGCGCCATCCCCAGTTCGACCGGCAGCGGAAGGACTCCCACTACTTCACGTTCCTCTCGATCGACCAGGTGTACTACACGGGGCTCCAGGTGGCGAAGGACCCGGGGGTGAACATCGTGTGGGTGGGGTGCACCCTCATGGTCGTCGGGATCCTCATCGCCTTTTTCATGTCCCACCAGCGGCTCTGGATCCGGCTTGCCCCCGCGGGCGCGGGGCGGGTCGAGGTGGTCCTCGCAGGGTCCGCGAACCGGAACCGGCTTGCCTTCGAGAAAAAATTTGAGAAAATACAGGCCGCGATGAAGGAGGTGGCGACATGACCTCCATGTGTCCAACCGCATGGCATGCAGGAGAATCTTCATGCTGAACGTCCGACTGTTCGACATCACGACGCTTCTCTTCGGCGTGGCTTCCGTCGGCTACATCTCCTCCCTCTACGGAAAGAGGGAGTCGCTGGCCCGCCTGGCGACCTGGGTCTGCGTGGGGGCGGCCGTCGTCTCGACCGCGGCCCTCGGCGTCCGGTGGGTGGAATCCTACAACATGGGGATCGGCCGGATCCCGGTGACCAACCTGTACGAGTCGCTGGTCTTCTTTGCCTGGTCGGTCAACCTGTTCTACCTGTTCGTCGAGTGGAAGTACAAGAACCGCACCTTCGGCGCCTTCGTCCTTCCGATCGCCTTCGGCACGATGCTGTTCGCCCTCACGAACGAGAGCGGCATCCAGCCGCTGGTCCCGGCGCTCCAGTCCTACTGGCTCCACGCGCACGTGATCACCTGCTTTGTCGGGTACGCCGCCTTCGCGGTGTCCGCCGGCGTCGCGGTGATGTATCTCATGAAGGCAAAGCGGGAGGGTTCGAAGGCGGAGGGGGGGGTCGTGGCGCTCTTCCCCGGGACGCAGATGCTCGACGACCTGGTCTACAGGACGATCGTGTGGGGGTTCCCCTTCCTGACCGCCGGGATCATCACGGGGGCCGCCTGGGCGAACTACGCCTGGGGGACCTACTGGTCCTGGGACCCGAAGGAAACCTGGTCGCTGATCGTCTGGCTGGTCTACGCGGCCTTCCTGCACGCGCGGGTCACCCGGGGGTGGCACGGCCGCCGGGCGGCGATCCTGTCGATCGTCGGCTTTCTGGCCACCATCATGTGCTACCTGGGAGTCAACCTGGTGCTCTCCGGCCTCCACTCCTACGGCGGCTCGTAAGGCTTGGGTCCCATCCGGGAGGTTCGGTCGTCCCGATGAGGAGCAAGGTCATCCTGGTTCTGCTTTCCGCCGCCGCCTCCGTTGCCGCGCTCGGCTGGGGACTGTTCCACGGGGAGTTTGCGAAAGTCCTGCTCAACGGTGCGCTTCTCTGACTCCACTGCATCGGGGTCGGGTGATCCCGTGGCGTTCCTGAAGCGACGGATCTTCCAGGGAGCGGGGACCCTCCTCCCCAATGCCTACGTGCAGGGATTTCTTTCCGCATCCCTCTACCAGGGGCCGCTCAAGGGGATCTGCACCCCCCTGTTCAACTGCTACGCCTGCCCCTCCGCCCTCTTCTCCTGTCCGATCGGGACGATGCAGCATTTCGCCGCGACGGGGAAAGTTCCCGTATACGCCGCGGGGACCTTGGCGATCGTCGGGGCGTCGGTGGGGCGGATGACCTGCGGTACGCTCTGCCCCTTCGGCTTCCTCCAGGATCTCCTGTTCAAGATCCGGACCTGGAAGGGCAGACTGCCCCGGTGGGCACCCTCCCTGCGCTACGCCGCCCTGCTCCTCCTCGTATTCCTGGTCCCCGCGCTCACCCAGGTGCACTGGTTCTCCCGGCTGTGCCCGATGGGAACCGCAAGCGCCGGGCTGCCGTGGGTGGCGATGAGCGGAAGCATCCGGGCCATGATCGGTTCTCTTTTCTGGGTCAAGATCGGGATCCTGCTCCTGTTCGTTGTCTTCTCCGTACTGCTCAAGCGTCCGTTCTGCCGGGCTGTGTGTCCCCTGGGGGCGATATTTTCCCTGTTCAATCGCGTCAGTTTTCTGCAGCTGGCGTGGAATCCCGACACCTGCACCCGGTGCGGGAAATGCCAGAAAATCTGCCCGGTGGACATCCGGCCCGACTACAAGCCGGCGAGCGCAGAGTGTCTGCGCTGCCTCGATTGCACCCGATGCCCGAGCCTGAAGCTCTCGACGGTCTTCCACCGGGACCCCTTCGGCGAGCCGGGACTGGCGGGAAAAGGCCGGGGGGGGGAACTCTCCGGGGTACCCTCCGGATGAGCGCGCTCGCCGGTTTGTCTTCGTCTCTCCTAGGATCGGATTTTTTCGTGCGCCGAAAGGAGATCCTGGTCCTTGCCCTGCTGTTTCTGATCACGATCCCGATGCTCACGAAGGTGTTCACGAGCGACTTCGGGACGCACCTCGCGATCGGCAGGGAAATCATCCAGGACCGAAGCGTTACGGACAAGGAATTTCTGAACTACCCCTCCCTGGGGAGGCACAACCCGAACGGGGAATGGGGGTTTCAGGCGGTCCTCTATCTCGTGTATGCGGCGGGCGGAGTGTATGGCGTCTCGCTTCTCTGCTGGGCGGTCGTGTTCTCCATCTTTCTCCTTCTCCACCGATCGATGGCTCTGCGAGGGGGCGATCCTTGGCTCGCCGTGCTGGCGATCTTCGCCTTTTCCGGCTTTCTGCGGATCCGGATCCAGCCGAGGCCCGAGATCTTCACCTACCTGTTCATCGCGCTGACCATTTTCCTCTTGGCCGAATATTATTTCGGCAAGAGGAAGAAACTCCTCTACCTGTTCCCCGCGGTGATTCTCGTCTGGGCGAACATGCATCCCACCTATCTGATGGCCTTCCTGTTGTGCGGCGCCTTTTTCGTCGATGGACTGGCGCGGGCCGCCTGGAGACGGGAGTTCCGGTGGGGGCACCTTCGCACCTGGGTCTTCCCTCCCGTCGCGGTCGGAATCGCAGGACTTCTCCTCTGCGGGCTGAACCCGCACGGGTACGAAGCCATCCTTATCCCCCTCCACGTAATCTCACGCGGCGGGTCCGGGGGAGGAAGCTCCATCCTGATGTCGATCTCGGAACTGACTCCGGTGAAGGGGACCGGGTTTTACGGGTACTATCAGGCAGCGGCAATCATAGCGGGGGGGTCCCTCCTGCTGGGCATTTTCGGCAGGAGGATCTACCTCCTCGATCTGTTCCTGTTCTCCATCGCGTTCAAAGGGGCATGGGACTCCGCACGCGCCGTTTCCATGATGGGGCTGTTCCTTTCTCCCGGAATTTCCCTGCACCTTACCGGATTCGTCGCACGAACGGCGGAATGGTTCGCGCCGAAAGCGCAACCGAAGGGAAAACCTTCACCGGAGAAAGGAAAGAACCGGGGGAAGAAGTCCAAGCCTGCGGGAAAGGGGGACGTGCCGGTATCGCCTACCCGGTTCCTCGGCCGGCAGGTTGCCCTGGTTGTTGTACTGGTGACCGCACTGGCGGCATTCGGCGGAACGATGCTCTCCTTTTCCTTTTCCCAGCTTCAGTACGGGATCGGGATGACCGAGCACAAGTTCTCCTTCGCCGCGGCGGAGTTCCTCCGGAAGAATCCGGTCCCCGGGAAGATGTTCAACTTCTTCGACGTCGGCGGGTTTCTCGACTGGCAGCTGTATCCCCAGGCGCTCACCTTCATCGACGGAAGGACCTACAACGACCTGGTGTTCCAGGAGCACCAGGTGGTGACCGGGGCGATGCCCGGGTGGGAAAACATTCTCGAGAAATACGGGGTGACCTACGTCGTCACCAAGACGATCGATTCTTCCGGAGCGATCCTGCCGTTCCTCTCTCCGCTGACCTATGCGAACGACTGGTCGCTGGTGTTCGCGGACGGATTGTTCGTGGTGTTTGTCCGCCACACTCCGGGAACAATGGAGTATATCCGGAAGCACCAGATTCAGAAGAATTCCATTTTTCAGCATATCGCCTTGGAATCCCATCATTACATCTATCTCGGGGTATCCCCCGTGCTAGCCTACCAGACGATGAGCAGGATGTACGAGATGATGGGGGACCGGGCCGCCGCGATCCAGGCGCTGCGCAGTGCGCTGGAATATCAGGATCTTCCCTTCCTGCGTTCCCAGTTGATGCGCCTGGAGGGCCGCACCGGGACGCCTCGTTGAAATCATTCTGATGGATTTCTGCCGTTCTTCTCCCTTCTTCTCGATCATCATTCTGAATTGGAACGGGCGGCACCTGCTCGAGGAATGCCTCGACTCCGTCCTGTCCCAGGGCTTCCGGGACTTCGAGGTGTTCGTGGTGGACAACGGCTCGACGGACGATTCGATCGATTTCCTGCGCGAAGGGTGGGGCGATCGGATCCGGATCATACCCCTTCCCTCGAACCTGGGGTTCGCCGGGGGAAACAATGCGGGAATCCGGGCCGCCGGGGGAAGGTGGATCGTCCTCCTGAACAACGACACGGCGGTCGAACCGGGCTGGCTGTCCGCACTGGCCGGCGCGATCGGACGCCACCCCGAGGCGGGGATGTTCACTCCCAAGATCCTCAACTACTACCGCCGCGACGAGATTGACAACACCGGACACCTGATCTACCCGGACGGTCTGGCACGCGGGCGTCACCGGCTGGAGAAGGACGACGGGCGCTTCGACGAGGAGGGGGAGGCAGCCTGGCCGAGCGGCTGCGCCGGGGTCTACAAGAGGGAGATGCTCGATCAGATCGGTCTCCTGGACGAGACCTTTTTTGCCTACGGGGAGGACGTGGACCTGGGTCTGCGGGCCCGCTGGGCGGGGTGGGAATGCTACTACGTACCGGACGCCGTCGTGTACCACAAATATTCCGCGACGACGGGAACCTATTCCCCCCGGAAGGCATTTCTGGTGGAACGGAACAGGAACTGGATCCTCATCAAGAATTTCCCCCTGAGGGAAATCCTTTTATCGCCTTTCTTCACGGGGTATCGTTACGGGATGCACCTGGCCGGAGCGATCTCCGGCCGGGGGGCATCGGGGAGATTCGCCAGGGAGTTCTCTCTCGTGCGGCTCTTCCTGACGATATGGAAAGCCGAGGCGGCGGCCATAACCGGATTCCCCCGGGTGCTTCGGGAGCGTCGGAAGATGAAGACCAGTCGGAAGATCTCCGACATCGAATTTCGCGGTCTTCTTCGCCGGTTCGCCCTGGACACAAGGGAAGCGGCCCTCAAGGAGTGACGTTGTCGGCCCACACGCGTCCGCAGACTGCCATCGAGGGGGTGCTGTCCGCCGCCCTGCTGAATAGCCTCTCGAAGGCAACGGTTTACCTGCGGCATATCGTCATTACGGCCTATATCGGTCTTACGGTCGAACTGGACGCCTTCTACGTGGCGGTGTCGATCGTCTCCATCTTCATCATCACGTTTGGCGAAATTTTCGATTCCGTCGGCATTCCTTACCTGGTGAGGGCACGGGAACAGGGAGGAATGGAATCGTTCCGCCAGATTTCCGGATCCCTGTTTTCCATGACAGTGAGGATGACAATCGGTCTTACGCTGCTGATGCTTCTGGCGTCTCCGTTTTCGTCCGTGATCGTTCCCGGGTTTCCGATCGCCTCGAAAAAGTTCATCAACCACAATCTCTATTTTCTCATTCCCTATGCGCTCGTATATCTTCCCTATCACTGCCTCGGATCGTTTTTCCGGTCGCTGCGAAATTACCGGTTGTACTATTGGGCGGATTTTCTCATCCAGGTTACGGCATTGATCGGTATCGTCCTGTACCATGGGCACGAACTTGCGGTTCCCGCGACGTTATCGGCGGCATACATGGCGGGATTTCTTTTTCTCGTCTGGAAGGGGAGAACGTATTGCCGTTTCCAGGAGTTGCGGCCCGAGCGGGAAACCGGAGAGATTCGTCAGCAGATCGTGAAACTTGCGCCGATCTACATGATCGGGTATGCCCTCCTGCTCATTGACCGGTTTTTCGCATCCTATCTCGAGCCGGGCGCGATTTCGGCCCTGTCCTACGGGTTCATCGTAGCCAGCATCATCCCGATGGTTCTCAATATCGAAAATGTCTTTATTACACCCCTTTCGGAAAATTCCGATCGTGGGGTGCTCCTGACGCATATCCTGTCCGGGATCCTCCTGGTTTCCTTTCCCGTCATGACGTTCACTCTTTTCTACGGGAAAGAGATCATTGCGGTGCTGTTCCAGCGCGGCGCGTTCACGGCCCGCGCGACCGAATTGACCGCTGCTTCGTTGAAATTCTATATCCTGGGAGTGTTCCCCCTCTTCTTCTGGCCTGTCTGCTACCGGGTATTCCAGATATACCGCAAGCTGCGCCCCGTGATGTGGATCGGATTGATTTCCGTGGCTCTCAATGCGACGCTCAACTATCTTTTTGTATTCCAGGCAGAGATGGGGGTTGCGGGAATCGCTCTTGCAACCGCGATTTCAGGCTGGACTGTTTCCGTTGTCGGGTTGCTATCGCTGCGCAGCCTGGGCATCAAAATCATGTTCCGGCAACCTGCCCGCATGCTCGGGAATATGGTTTCCGGCACCATCGTCGCCGTCCTGGTATGCCGATGGATTCCCCTGCCGCCTGACAGCTGGGAAGGGATCCTCTTGAGGGGAGGCGCGTTCGTACTGACCTATGTGGCCGTCGTCTTTTCCATTCCGAATCGGTATATTCGGGAGATTCGCGGGATGGTTCAATTCCCCTTTTCTCCCTCGAAAACCGGTCGATAGACATGCCAGTGCAGGTTTGAGGCCGGGATGGAACGGAAGAAGGTGTTTTTCGTCCTGCATTACCTCGCGGGAGGAGGGACAGAGAGGGTCGTCGTCCGGATCCTGCACTCGCTCGACCGGGCCAGATTCCACCCCTTCCTCGTAGTCTTCCAGAAAAAGGGGGTTTTTCTTTCCGAGCTGCCGCAGGACGTCCAGGTTTTCGATCTGGACCGTTACGGATCCGGCGGCAGGTTCGTGTGGATCTATCGATTCGCAAAACTGATCCGGAAAGAAAATCCCGACATGTTGTTCAGTTTTCTGTGGTTTGTCAATCTGGTTGCGATCGTGGCCCGTTTTCTCTCCCGCGTTCGGTGTCGGCTGGTTGTTTCCGAGAGGGTATCGATCGATGGAGCGCGCGAAGGATACCTCGAGGATATGCTGCGGCGTGCGGGTATCTTTCTCCTGTATTCGTCCGCCGACAGGATCGTGCCGAACAGCGTATGGATGGGGAAGCAGTTGGTCGACCGTTTTGGCATTCCCCCCCGAAAGGTCGTGGCCATCCCCAATCCCGTGGATATCGACAGGATCGAGGCGCGGGCCCGGGAGGCGAAACCGGTGATTGCGGAAGAAAGCACCATGCCTCTTGTCATCGGGATGGGAAGACTCACCCCTCAGAAAGGGTTCGATCTGTTGATCCGTTCTATGACGTTCTCACGTTTTCCGTTCAGACTGGTGCTGATCGGTGAAGGGGAGGACCAAGACAGGTTACAGGCACTTTCCCTGAAACTTGGCGTGACGGATCGCGTCGTGTTCACAGGGTTTCAGACCAATCCCTATCCCTCTCTCGCCAGGGCCGCAGTGTTCGCGCTGTCTTCCCGCTTCGAGGGGTTTCCCAATGCGCTGGTGGAAGCGATGACGCTGGGAATTCCCTGCGTTTCCACGCGCTGCCCGACCGGTCCGGAAGAGATCATCACCGACGGGGTGGACGGTTTGCTGGTCCCGGTGGAGGATTCACGGGCACTGGCAGGCGCCATCGATAGACTGCTGAGTGATGAAAAGCTCCGGAAAAAGATCGGTCTCGCGGGGAGGGAACGTGTCCGGGAGTTCGACGTTCCAAGGATCATGCGCCGGTTCGAATCCCTCATCGAAGAGGCGATAACCTGATGTGCGGGATTTACGGGAAGGTACGGTTCGATGGGCGCCATGCCGACGTGTTGGAGGCGGAGCAGGCGTGCACCGCGTTGCGCCACCGGGGGCCGGACGATCATGGGGTCTATCAAAAAGGGGGGACATGTCTTGGGCACGCCCGTCTGAGCATCATTGATCTCTCGCCGCTCGGGCACCAGCCGATGACCAATGAAGATGGATCCCTCTGGATCGTCTTCAACGGGGAGATCTACAACTTCATGGAACTGAGGCTGGGGTTGGAGGCAAAGGGCCATCGCTTCCGCTCGCGCACGGATACCGAGGTGGTCCTGCATCTGTACGAGGAACTCGGGGCCGGTTGCGTGGATCGTCTCCGGGGGATGTTCGCCTTCGCGATCTGGGACGAAAAAACCCGGGGCCTTTTCCTGGCACGGGATCGCGTGGGAAAAAAACCTCTCTACTATAGCCACCGGAACGAGTTCCTGTCGTTCTCTTCCGAGGTCCGTCCCCTCGCAGCCGACCCGGAGATTCCAACGGACGTGGATCCTGTGGCGATCCACCACTACCTCACCTTCCAGAGCGTTCCCAACCCGTTTTCGGCTTTCCGTGCCATCCGGAAGCTTCCGCCTGCGCACTGGATGATGGTTCGGGACGGCAACGTGGAAATCCGGCGGTACTGGCAGCTGTCCTATACCCCAAAATTCCCCTCGCGTTCCCCGGAACAAAGGGCGGATCTGGAGGACCGTCTGGTCGAAAAGATCCGCGATGCCGTTCGAGTGCGTCTTGTCAGCGACGTTCCTCTCGGAGCCCTCCTTTCCGGCGGCGTGGACTCCAGCGGTGTCGTGGCCTTGATGTCCATCGCATCGGGCGAAGATCCGGTCCGTACCTTTTCCGTCGGTTTCGAGGAGAAGGAATACGACGAACTGGGGTACGCAAGAGCGGTTTCCGAAAGGTACCGGACGGATCACAAGGAATTCATCCTCAGGCCGAACATGACGGACGTTCTCCCGGTGCTCGTGGAACATTTCGGGGAACCTTTTGCCGACCCGGCGGCCCTTCCTTTGTATTTCATCACCAGGATAGCCCGGGAATATGTGAAGGTCGCACTTTGCGGAGACGGCGGGGATGAGAGCTTCGCAGGGTATCACCGCCACAAACTCAACCTGCTTCTCCGCGGAGCCGATCGGCTGCCTTCCCGGGTAACGGGAAGGATCGCCAGCTGGCTTCCCGCTCCGGGGACCTCCAGCTCGAAAAGTCCCCTGTGGGTCGCGAAACGTCTGTTTCAGACGCTCTCCCTCCCTCCCGCCATACGGAACCTCCGTTTCTTCGGGCATTTCGACAGGGAGACGAAGGAACTTCTCTACACCCGGGCGTTTGCGGAAAGGGTTGCGGATGCGGACACGGAAGAACTGGTCCTCGAACGGTTTCGCGAGACGGATGCGGACAACCTCCTCGACACCATCTTGTATTCAGACATCCATACCTACCTGGCCGACACACTCCTTCCCAAGGTGGACATCACGTCCATGGCAAACTCGCTGGAAATGAGGTCTCCTCTTCTCGACCATGAGATGATGGAATTTGCCGCGAGGCTGCCTGCCGACATGAAGATCCGGCGACTGGAAACGAAGCATATATTGAAGAAGGTGTTCGGGCGGTTCCTCCCCCCGGGGATGCTCCAACGGCCCAAAATGGGGTTTGGAGTTCCGCTGGACCGCTGGTTCCGCGGCGAATTGAAGCAAAAGGCGTATGACCTGATACTGTCGGAACGGGCGATCGAACGTGGGTATTTCCGGGAGGGGCAGCTTCGCAGAATCCTCGACGAGCACGTTCAGGGGAAATGGAATTGGCAATACCAGATCTACAACCTTCTGATGCTGGAACTCTGGCATCGAAGGTTCACAGACCGATGACCCTCCGGGTGTGCGTCGTATCCCCCCTGTATCATCCCAACCTCGGAGGATTGGGCCGCCAGGCTCAGTTATTGACGGAACGGTTGCGAAAAGCGGGAGTAGAACTTTTCGTCATCGCGAGGAAGATGGAGGTGGACGACGGGGTCTCATTTTCGCCGGACGTGGAGGTAATTCGCGTTCCGTCCCTTTTTCCACAGTGGCACATCCTGGAAGAGATCAGCTTGAAGAATGTCCTGATCTCCCTTGTCTTTTCCCTGGGTTGCCTGCGTACGCTGGTCCGACGCCGGAAACGGTACGACATCGTCCACTTTCATGGGGCGAGCCTCCCATTGATTATGGCTCTTCCCTTCCTGATATGGATGGAGAAAAAGGTGGTGGCGAAGGTCGCCGCAGCCAACCTGGGAACCGAGGCGGGTTCTCTTTCCGGGAGATACTGGTTCCTCGGGACCCTTCTTGCACGACTGCTGCGCCGGGCAGATGCATTCGTTTCCATCAGCGAAGAGATTCGGCAAGGGTTGAGAGCGGATGGCGTCGCACCGGAGCGCATCCATCGGATCGACAATTTCATCGACACCTCCATCTTCTACCCTCCGGGACCTGGCGACAAGGATCACCTCAAGGAAGCCCTTGGATATCGGGGGAAATTGCTGGTCCTCTATTCCGGACGGCTGGTGCCGAGAAAGGGGGTGGAGTATCTATTGAAGGCATGGAAAGGACTCACCACGGAACATCCGGATGCACGCCTCCTGCTTCTGGGGGATGGTCCCCTTCAAGGATCTCTCACGGAAATGGCGGAAGATCTCGGGATCACGGATACCGTCCGCTTTGCCGGAAGGGTGGGGGATGTCCCGCGATACCTGCGTGCCGCGGACCTGTTTGTCCTTCCATCGGTGCAGGAAGGGATGCCCAACTCGATGCTTGAAGCCATGGCCTGCAGATTGCCCGCGGTGGCGACCCGGATCGGGGGTGTGGTCGATGTGGTTGGAGAACAAGGATACGCATGGCTGGTCGAACCGGGGAGGTGGGAGAGCCTCCGGGAAGGGATGGACAAGATGCTCACGGAAAAAGATCTGCGGGATCGGCTATCCGTCACGGCGCTCGATACGATCCGAGAGAAATATAGCCTTGAATCGAGGGTGAGCAGGTATCTTCGCCTGTACCAAAATTGCTTGGTTCAAGCCGACCCGGGCCCTGCTTCACAAAGAAGGCCTTGATTGATGACAGCCTGAAGACGGGGAAAGGCCGATGGATCAGAAGAAGATCTGGGACTATTTCCAACGGGAAGGCATCGAGATATTTTCCGGGTCCGAATACCGACTGGAGTTTCTGTTCCGCAAAGCAAGCCGCCTTGCCCTCAGAAGAAGGATCCGTGTCCTGAATATCGGGGTCGGCAACGGCTGGCTTGAGGAAAGGTGCAGCCGCCAGGGATGGGAAACCTGTTCCCTGGACCCGAGCGAGGTGGCAATCGAACGGGTGATCGCCAAAGGGATCGACGGGCGGATCGGGCTCCTGGAAGCCAATCCATTCCCGGATAACGATTTCGAGGTCGTGTTTTGCTCGGAGGTAATCGAACACTTATCCGAGGAAAAGGCGCCAACGGGAATATCTGAGATCAGGAGGGTTCTGCGAAAGGGCGGTTCCCTGGTCGGGACCGTTCCCTACCGGGAAGTCCTGTTCGAAGGCCTGGTCGTATGTCCGGGTTGCGGAGCGAAGCATCATCGGTACGGGCATCGCCAGTCGTTCGACAAACCGAAGATGGAAGCCCTTCTTCAGGATGCGGGGTTTCGAAACATCCGGCTGAACACTCACGTATTTCCGGACCATAAAGGGATCCTGTTCAACCGGTTGAAGTGCTCCCTGCATTATCTGCTCGGAAGGATCGGATCGCCGCTTGCCGCTCCCTTCCTGGTTTTCATTGCCCAGAAATAGCGTCCCCCTGCTGGAACCATCGATTCCCGTCACCTGGTCTTGCTTTTCGTAAAGACGAACTCGTTGCACCCGGATAGCCTCGTGACCATATGGTTCAGAACATATCCCTTTCGTTTATAGAATTCGAAAATCTCCTCAGGTTTGGCCACTTCGAAAGGATACCCCCCGACCCAGTCCACCACGTCGCTCCAGGGGGACATGCCCCGGTTGGCGTTGCTGTAGTTTCTCCACGTCCGGAAGGGAGTTCCGCGAAGGAGGTCGAGCAGCATGACAGGAAACCACATGTAGAGGAAGGACGGCCATAGGATCAGGAAACGGAAACGCTTCGGTAGGCGGTTGTAGGCTTGCTTGACTGTTTTCCAGCGAGCACTGGGGGGGCCTTGGTCGTTGTAGATGGCTATATATAGACGCCCCCGGTCCGATACGAGCGCGTGAACGTACTCCATCGCTCTCCACAGGTCTCCCGTGTGATGCAAGACTCCCCAGGAATAGACGATATCGAATGTGCCAAGGTGGCGGACGTAGAGGATGTCCAGGATGTTCCCCTCCTCCGTTACCCACCGGGGGTCGCCCGGAAAATATCGACGCTTCAGTTCCTTCGTGCACGCAACGGATTGGGGGTCCAGGTCCAGGGAATGGACTTCGGCGCCCAAGCGTCGGGCGGCAAGACTGATCAACCCGCTTCCGGAGCCGATATCGAGGAAGGAGATCCCTTCGAGGGATTGCACCTCCAATGCGTTCTTCAAGGAGGTTTCTGCTTGTGCCAGCCGTTCCTCGCTGAACCATCGGAGGAATTTGCGCCAGTTCTCTCCGAATTCGAAACGGGGACCGTTTCGAATTTCTTCGGTTGGTTCCTTCAACCGCGCGTCCTTGAAAGACTCCTGCGGCTAAAAGGAGGAGGATAGACCGTGCTCTCGATCGCGGAGCGGAACGTTGCCATGGTAAGACCTTTTCCCCGTCACGTTGATATGAAGCAATGAAAATTCCCTTGTTTCCTGGTTCAATTCAATATCGACAAATCCATTCTCCCGATACCATTGATAAACTTCCGGCCAGGTATGCTTGTGTTGAAATTTCGGGGTGTACCAGTCGAAGGTGTCCAGCCATCTCCATCGCGGATTCGGGTGCCGGCTCATCGGGAAAACGAAACGGAAGCCCAGTCCGAGCAAGGGGATCTCATAGAGGTAATAAAGCGGAACGGAAAGGGCCGTAAGGTAGTACAGGAGCCTGTAAGGAACCTTGGTCGTGATTCGTCTCCAGATATCGCTGAAATAGGAGTAGTGGCCGTAGGCGTAGACGAACACGGCGAATTCCCCCCCCGTTTTCAGCAAGGGAATCACACTTTCGAAGGCCTTTCTGGTGTCGGGGGTATGGTGGAGGACGCCGATGGAATACATCGCCTCAAAACGGGACGCCGCGAACGGGAGATGAAACAGGTCCGCTTGAACAATGTGCACGTTTTCCCTGCCACCGATGTTCTCAAATGCTGTGTCCACCGCGAAGCTCAAATCGATTCCGATGACCTCGCCGCCCCAGCGGGAAACGACCTCCGCGAACCGCCCGGCGCCGACTCCGATGTCGAGGACCAGTTTCCCTTGTAAATCATCTGGCCTCCATCCGGTTTTGCCCAGGAACGTCTTTTCGGACTCGTCGGTGGCATTGAGAATGTCGATCTGGACGTCGTGAAACTTCCTCCATTCGAAGCTGAAGGTGTCCACATATCGGTCCATTTCCACGAAGCGGGGGACTCCCCTCCGGATGGGAAATGTCGCATGGCACGTTGGGCAGGAGAGGCTCCCCTCGCTGATCTCTTCGTTTTCCTCGGAGTCGACCAGGATGTCCAGTCCGTGTTTGCATTGCGGGCAAACGAGGAGGGATACCAGACGACGTTTCATCCGAGTGCTCCGGGAAAACCATAACCCTTGAAACGAGCAATAGGATGTATGAATGCGTTCGCCATCGAGGGATGATCGGATCGTCGGGACAAACCGATTACGGGGTTCCTTTCTCTCCGGAGTTCTCCTTGTGTTTCAGCAGTGCCAGTTCCTGCGCCATCTTCTTGTTCATCTGGTGGAGTTTGGAGATCGTGATCGAGAAGTGGATCAGGATGAGCAGGATGAACAGCATACCGATGAGAAACAGGAAGGAAGGGGGATAGAATATTCCCGCCGCGTTCGAGGCCCATTCCAGCCAATCCCTTCGCAGCGAGAAAATCAGCAGGACCACGCCGCCTGTCAGCCACAGGATGGAGTATTCCTCCCGGAGTTTTCGCCTGCGGACCATCTCCAGGATATAGAGGAGAAGGAGAACGGACGCGAAAACGGAGAGAACGGTGATCCGGCTCAATCGACCCTCCACGCGCGGCGGATGCGCGATGCGAAAATCCTGTTTTGCATAGGATACACCGATCGAACGGGAATCCCGGAGGGTTTTCCTCCGGACCGCGCATGGGGTCGGGCTGGACCTTCGATCTCCGGAATTCGAGGGGGCGGCCGGGGAAAGGATTTCCGGGAATCGCGTGGTTTTTGGCGGTATACTGTGCCTCTGCAACGACAACCATTCAGGAGGAGCACCATGGCGAAAGAGACCCTCAGGGAGATGTTGAACGACGCCATCGCGCGGGAGATCCAGGTCTCCGTCCAGTACATGTGGCAGCATGTCCAGGCGGTGGGGATCGCCGGCGAGGTGGCCAGGCCGATCTTCAAGCAGATCGCGATCACCGAGATGAAGCATGCCGAGGAGATCGCCGAGCGGCTGAACATGCTGGGCGGGATCCCGACCACCAAGCCGACCACCATCACCATCGGTGAGACCACGAAGAAGATGCTCTCCCTGAACGTGGCCGCCGAAAAGGACGCCATCCAGCTCTACCGGAAGATCATCGCCCTCGCCGCGAAGGAGGAGGACTACGTCACGAAACGGATGTTCGAGAAGATCCTCTCCGACGAGGAAGGGCACCTGAACGACTTCGAGGGGATGCTGGAAGGGATGTAATCTCCCCCGGGGGGATCGGCCCGGTTACTCGAACTTTCGAATCCGGGTGATGAGAAACGAGAGGGTCACCTTGATCATGTAATACAGGGCCCGGAACGTGGTGATCGAGGATTTCCCCTCTCCCCGCGCGTACATCCGTACCGGGACCTCGACGGCTTTTGCCTTCAGCCGGTGCATCAGGATGAAGGTGTCCACCTCCGGGTAGTCGGAAGGGTAGTTCTTCGAGAAGAACTCGATCAGGCGGAGGTTCACGGCGGAAAACCCGGAGGTCGGGTCGGTGACCCTGTATCCGGTCAGCAGGTTGACGAGCCAGCGGAAGTGCTGGATGCCCAGGATCCGAGGGATGGATCCCTGGTATCCCGAATCCCCGAGGAACCGCGAGCCGATCGCGGCGTCGGCACGTCCCTCGAGGAGCGGTTCGAGAACCCGGGGGATGTCCTCGATCTCGTGCTGACCGTCCGCATCGATGCGGACGACGATATCGTACCCCCGGTCCCGGGCGTACAGGAACGCCGTCTGCACCGCCCCCCCGATCCCGAGGTTGCAGGGGAGGTCCAGCACGATCGCCCCGGCTGCTCTGGCCACGGCGGATGTCCCGTCCTGCGAGCCGTCGTTTACCACCAGGACGTCGTAGGGGTATCTCGCGCGGAGGGCGGAGACGACCTGCCCGATCGACCGCTCCTCCTGGTAGGCCGGGATCGCGACGAGCACGCGCGGGGAGTTCCCGCCCTGCGGCATCCCCCGGCCGGGCCCCTCCGCTGTAGTCAAGGATTCCTCCCTCTTCCCGAGATGTTGCAGGCATCCGGGAACTGCTTTGCCGCGCACCTCTCCCGGGCTCACGGGGAGGAGGACTCTACGAACCATCCGGTATACTGTATGCTTTTCTACGCGAAACCCGGGAAAGATGGTAGCATATCAAATTTGAGTGTGTGTGGAACGGGGGGCCGATGCACCGCTGCGGGATGAGCCGAAGGCAGTTCCTGAAGTCCGCCGGCACGGCGGCCGGAGCCCTGGCTGTCGGCGGGGCGGGAGCTGACTGGATCCGCTCCGGGTTGTCGCGGGCCGAGTTCCCGCCTCTGTTTCGTGAAGCCTGGGCTGCGGAGGAGGGCGTCCGGGTGGCGCTGGCGTCGGGTCGCGACCCCGCGGACAACGTCCGAAGGGCGCTGGCCTCCCTCGGCGGGATCGGGGCGTTCGTCTCCCGGGGAGACGTGGTCGTCCTCAAGCCGAACATCGGGTGGGACCGGACCCCGGAGCAGGCGGCCAATACGGACCCGGGCGTGGTCGTCGCCCTCGCCGAACTCTGCCTGTCGGCCGGAGCGAAGGAGGTGCGCGTGTTCGACCGCACCTGCAACGAACCGCGGCGCTGCTACGCAAGCAGCGGAATCCAGCGGGCGCTCGAGGAATTCGGAAAGCGGAACCATGCCGGCGACTCCCTGCGCGTCTACCACGTGGAGGACCGGAAATTCGTGCGCACCGAGATCCCGCAGGCCCTCGAACTCCGGGAATGGGACCTGTACCGGGACGCCCTGGAAGCCGACAAGATCCTCAACGTCCCGGTGGCCAAGCACCACACCCTGGCGACCATCACCCTGGGGCTGAAGAACATGATGGGGGTGATGGGCGGTAACCGGGGCCGGATCCACTTCCGGCTGTCCGAGTGCCTTGTGGACTTGAACCGGAGGCTGCCCACACAGCTGACGGTGATCGACGGGACCCGGGTGCTGGTCCGCAACGGCCCCTCGGGAGGGAACCTGGAGGACGTGAAGAGCGTGGGCAAGATCATCGCGTCGGGCGATGTGGTCGCCGCGGATGCTGTTGCGGCGCAGAGCATTTTCGGCCTCGGGGCCCGCGAGGTGGACCACATCCGGAAGGCCGGTGAGGCGGGCCTGGGCGTGATGAACCCCTCCGGAATCCGCATCGTGGAGGCATAGGGGAAGATGCGGCCGAAGCGGAACCCCGGGGTCGTCTGGAGGCTGGAAGAGGGGATGCGGGAACTGGCGCGGGACCGGGCGAGCAAGGGAGAAGCGTACGAGGACCTGGGAGTCCTCACCCTCATGGACGGGGGAACGCTGCACCAGCTGAATCTCGTCGGCGCGGAGATCTGGACGCGGATCAACAGTGTGAACACCCTGGAAAAAATCGCAGGGGAGGTGGCCGCGCTGTTCGACGCCGATCCGGAGACCATGGAGGAGGACGTGGAGGAGTTCCTGCGCGACCTCGGGGAAAAGGGATGGGTCATTCTCGAGACGCCGGGAGAGCCCCGGGGCCCGCGATGGAAGCCTTCTTGAGAAGACTGTCCATCCTGCTGGTCCTGCTTGCGCTGGTGCCCGGCTGTTCCGGAAGGCCCGATAAGGCGGCCCCGCCCCCGGCGAAAAAGGCGGAGCGTATCTCTCTCCGCATAGGGCTCATCCCCGAGTAGTACATCTTCAAGTCCGGTGTACCCGTGCGCCAGGTAGGCGGAACAGGCAAAGAGCGAAGGGGGAGCCTATCCTTTTGCGACGGCTACCGTGTCGGTCCTTCGGAATATCGTATTTTCAACGGTGGAGGGATATACACCATCCGGGCAGGTTGGCGGGCAACAAGGTGCCAACGGATCTGATCGATAGAGCAAAATCGGCGAGCATTCTCCCTTTCTGCACGACATGCATCCCCTAGGAGGGAGGCTTTCTCCATGCGTCAAAGGTTATGTTCCGCCGGCGACGGGAAAAGGAAATTCGTCGGCTCGGATTCGGGGACGCCGGGTTCCGGGATATAATGCGAAAACTATTCATTTAAGACCGGGGGAATCGTTGGAATTTTCCTTGCCGACGCATGTGCGCTGGGACGTCGACTTTAACGGCCGGCTCGGGCGGCCGAAGCGGATCGCGCGGCAGATCCGGGAGATCGCGCCGGAGTTCGTGGAACTGCGGGTCGAGGGCGACCGGGGGATCTCGGAGCTCTCGGCCGTGTTCACCGAGATCCACAAGTGCCACCCGAAGATCGAGGCGACGGTGGGGCTTACCGCCAAGGCCACCGCAGCCGCCCGCTGGGGGTATCCCATAACCTTCCTCTGGGCCTTCGAGGGGAGCAAGAGGTTTTCCCACTGCATCCCCAAGGAAGCGCGAGCGGTATCGTTTACGCCGGAAGAGGAGACCATACTCCTGCTGCCGGAGGTTCTCGAGGATTTCGCGAAAAGCAAAGCCGTGGAACTGCACCTTCCCAACGTCAATGCCGTCCGCGCCCTCGCAGCAAAGGGGCACATCCCGATTCCCCGTCCCCAGCAGATCCGCGAGGTCTCGGAGAGAATCTCGGCCTCCCGCCCGTCCATGAAGGGGAAGCGTCTCGTCGTGCACGATTTCTTCCTTTGCCGCATGCTGCGGGACCTTTTCCCCAAGGAGGCGGGAAACCGGGTCGACTTTTCCGGCTGCCAGGCGGCCTCGCGGCTTGTCTACGTGGACTGGGACGGCAACGTCTATCCCTGCGACTCCCTCCCCATCCGTCTGGGGAACCTCCTCGAGACCCCCTTCGAGAAGATCTGGCGCTCCCCGGCGCGGCAGCGGATCGTCGAGGCGATCCGCGAGGTCTCCGTCGACAGCGAGTCGTGCACTGCGTCCATCGGTTCCTTCGGGGGCTGCCGGGGCCTGTCCCATCTCGCGTCCGGGTCGTTCGACTCCCCCGCCCCCTTGCGTGACGAGAAGAAGAAGGGGGAAAGCCCGAGGCGGATCCAGGAGGGACAGGGGTAGGCCCCGGGGGAAGAGCCGGCGGCCCGGGCCCGGCGTTCCGTGGTTGTCTCCCGACACTCGCATGTGATCTAATCGGCTCCGTAGCCGTGCGATTTCCCACACTATCCATAAAGAGGAGAACAAACGTGAAGCGATCTGTGTTCCGGGCTGTCGGACTGCTTGCCGCCGTTGCCGTGTTCGGCATGCTCGGCTGCTCCAGGACGGAAGGAAGGAACAAAACCGTGGCCCAGGTGAACGGCGATGCGATCCAGGTGGGCGAGCTCCGGGAGTTCCTCGGGGTGCGCGGGGGGATGACCCCGGCTGTGGGGGTCCCGGCGGGAAAAAAGAAGGAGGCCCTGGACCGGCTGATCGCCGAACGCCTCCTCGAGCAGGAAGCGCGGGCGGCCGGCCTGGACAACACGGACGAGTTCCGGGACATCGTCAAATCGAGCGAGAAGAGCGCCTTGATCACGGCGCTCTTCCGGAAGGATTTCGCTTCGAGGGCGAAGGCCTCGAAGGAGGAGATCCAGGCCGAGGCGAAAAAGATGATGGCGGCCGACAATACCCTCTCGAAGGAGCGGGTGGATGTCCGCGCGGGGCGCGCGGTTTCCGACCGGCAGGCCCGGAAGGTGGAGGAGGACCTCATCGCGGCAGCCAACAAGGAATTCCCCCCCAGGATCGTCCAGGAGACCGTGGACCGGATCACCAAGGGGGAGAAGGTGCCGGACACCGCGGTCCTGGCGACCGCAGGCACGGACAACGTGACGTACGGGGACGTCAAGATCGTCCTGCAGACCATGGGAGGGGGGATGCACGGCGGGCAGGACATCGCCCGCAACCCCATGGTGGTCGTCCGTCTGGTGAACCGGGAGACCACGGGGAAGGCGCTGGCCGCATATGCGAAAAAGCAGGGGGTCGAGGGGTCCGAGTGGCACAAGACCGCCCGGCGGGACATCGACCGGTCGATCCTCATCGAGCTCCTGGCGGCGCGGATCGTGAAGGATGAGGCCACGGTCACGGACAAGGAGATCCAGGCCGCCTACAACGAGCACTCGGAGATGTTCGTCCGCGACGGCAAGAAGGTCCCCCTGAAGACGGTCAAGGAGCAGCTCCGCGGCTTTCTCCAGAACGAGAAAAGCAAGGCCGCGATAACCGCCTACATCGAGGAGCTGAAGAAAAAGGCGAAGATCACGGTGAACGAGAAGGTGCTCGGGGAGGTCTAGCCGGTTCCGATGAGGCGCTGGATCCGAAAGGTTCTCCCCTCCGCTGCGGGGATCTTTTCCCTCGCGTGCGGCGTGGTTCTGGCCCTGCTGGCGGGAGCGGCGGTGGTCCGGGAAAGCCCGGCCTCTCTCCCCGGCCCGCCTGTAGCTTCCGGGGAAACGGGCGGACTTCTGGGCACGGGGGCTCTTGCCCCGGCGTTTCGCCTGCCGGCCGCGGTGGGGGAGGAATTCTCCTACGGCGGGGAAGGGAGCCGGAACCCTCTCCTGCTGATGTTTTTTTCCGTCTTCTGCGACCCGTGCCGGGCCGTGCTGCCGGTCGTGCAGAGAATCCGGGAGAGGTACGGGGGACGGGGGCTGGAAGTGGCCTGCGTGTCGCTCGACGGGCAGCCTCTCGGCAAAACGGTCGCGGGGTCCGTGAAGCAGGAAGGGTACACGTTCCGGGTCCTGCTCGACGAGGTGGACGAAACCCAGGGGTTCCGGGTCGCGGACTCCTACCGGGTGACGGAGATCCCCACCCTCTACATCCTCGACGGGGAGGGCAGGATCGTTTTTAGCCGGGCGGGCAGGGTCCGGGAGGAGGAACTCGACAAGGTCCTCCAGACCGTCCTCCGAAAGTGAAGGGACCGGCTGTGGCGGGACCTCCCCGGTTTCTTCTTTTCGATCCCACGGGCGAAGGCTGGCCGACCGTCACGCTTCCGCAGGTTGCCTTCGCCGGCCGGTCCAACGTGGGAAAATCCTCTCTCCTGAACGCGCTCGTGGGGCACTCCCGCCTCGCGAGGACAGGGAAGACCCCGGGGAGGACCCGGGGGATCGCCTTCTTCGAGATCGAGGGACGCTTCGCCTTCGCCGACCTTCCCGGCTACGGCTATGCCCGCGTGTCCCGCGGGGAGCGGGAGAGCTGGAAGACGCTGATGGAGGGCTACTTCTCCTCCTGCCGTCTGCTGAAGAAGGTCTACATCCTGGTGGATATCCGAAGGGGGCCGGAGGAAGAAGAGGAGATGCTCGCGGAATTCCTCCGCTCGCACGGTGTCCCGTACAAGTGGGTGGGGATGAAGGCCGACAAGGTGAAGCCGCGGGAGGCCGCCCACCTGGTGCCGCGATTTGCGGGGGAGGAGTGGCTTGCACGGGGAGGGCCGCCGGTGCTCGTCTCGGCGAAGACCCGGGCGGGGATCGACCTGCTGTGGAGAGATATCCGGTCCGTGTTTTCCACTTGATTTTCCCGACCGGAAAGGATATCCTCTCCAAGTTTTAAACCGGCTAAATGTCCTTCCGGGAAGGCCAATTCATCTCGACAGCCTGCCGTTGCGACAGCGGGCTCGGAGGGTACATCTTGTTTCCCATCGTGGAAAGCAAAGAGATCGCCAAAAACGTGACCCTCCAGAGAATCCAGGCCCCCCGGCTGGCGAGGAAGCGCAAGGCGGGCCAGTTTCTCGTGATCCGGAAAGACGAAAACGGCGAGCGGATCCCCCTGACCATCGTGGATTCCGACCCTTCCGCGGGAACGGTCACCATCATCTACCAGGTCGTCGGGAAATCCACGGCGGAACTCTCCGCCGCGAAGGCGGGCGACACCATCCTCGATGTCGTCGGGCCGCTGGGACTTCCCACCCACATCGAGAATTTCGGCACCGTCGTGGGGATCGGCGGCGGGATCGGAACCGCCCCCCTCCTCCCCATCGCCACGGCGATCAAGCAGGCGGGAAACCGGCTGATCTCGATCGTGGGGGCCAGGACGAAGGAGCTGCTCATCCTCGAGGAGGAGATGAAGGCGATCAGCGATACCTGCATCATCACCACGGACGACGGATCGTACGCGAAGAAGGGGTTCGTGACCACCGCGCTGCAGGAGCTGATCGACGCGGGGGAGAAGATCGACCTCTGCATCGCGATCGGGCCGGTTCCCATGATGCGGGCGGTCTCCGAGGTGACGCGTCCCCCGCGGATCAGGACGGTGGTCAGCCTCAACCCGATCATGGTCGACGCGACCGGGATGTGCGGGGCCTGCCGGGTCACCGTGGGCGGCACGACGAAGTTCGTCTGCGTGGACGGCCCGGAGTTCGACGGGCACGAGGTGGACTACAAGGAGCTGACCATGAGAAACCGCGCCTACCTCCGCGAGGAGAAGGAGGCGATGGACCGGTACGAGCACAAGGACGGCAAGTGCATGGGCGGGAAGGACGCGGCGAAGACCCTCCCCGCACCGGGAGCTGAGAAAGTGACCACGGGAGGCGCTAACTGATGGCCGACGCGAAGCCGAAACCCCGTCCCAAGCCTTTCAGCATCCCGCGGCAGCCGATGCCGGAGCAGCCGCCGGAGGTCCGGAGGAAGAACTTCCGGGAGGTCCCGTACGGACTCACCCCGGACCTGGCGATCCTCGAGGCGACCCGCTGCATCCAGTGCAAGAACCCGGCCTGCGTGAAGGGGTGCCCGGTGGACATCAAGATCCCCGAGTTCATCGACCTCGTCCGTCAGGGGAAGTTCATCGAAGCGGCCCGGAAAATCAAGGAGGACAACACCCTTCCCGCGGTCTGCGGCCGCGTCTGCCCCCAGGAGGACCAGTGCGAGATGCCCTGCGTCATCGGGAAGAAGGGGGAGCCGGTGGCGATCGGCCGCCTGGAACGGTTCGTCGCCGACTTCGAGCGGGTCACGGGGAACGTGGTGGTCCCGAAGGTCGCCCCTCCGACCGGGAAGCGGGTGGCCGTCGTGGGGTCCGGCCCCGCCGGCCTGACGGTGGCGGGAGACCTCGTGCAGATCGGGCACGACGTCACCATCTTCGAGGCGCTGCACAAGCCGGGCGGGGTGCTGATGTACGGCATCCCCGAGTTCCGCCTGCCGAAGGATATCGTGCAGTCCGAGGTGGACTACATCGTCTCGCTCGGCGCCAAGCTCGAGTGCAACGTGGTCGTGGGAAAGACGGTCACGATCGACGAGCTGCTTGCCGAGGAGGGGTTCGACACCGTTTTCATCGGGACAGGGGCGGGGCTTCCCTATTTCATGAACATCCCGGGGGAGAACCTGATCGGGATCTACTCGGCGAACGAATACCTCACCCGCGCGAACCTGATGAAGGCCTACCTCTTCCCGGAGGTCGACACGCCGGTGTTCCGGGGGCGCCACGTGGCAGTGGTGGGAGGCGGGAACGTCGCGATGGACGCCGCACGGACCGCCATGCGGATGGGTGCGGAGAAGGTCTACCTGGTCTACCGCCGCTCCAAGAAGGAGATGCCGGCCCGGATCGAGGAGATCCACCACGCCGAAGAGGAGGGGATCGAGTTCCACCTCCTCACGAATCCGATCTGCTTCCACGGGAACGAGGAGGCCTGGGTGACCGAGATCGAATGCCAGAAGATGGAACTGGGGGAGCCCGACGCCTCCGGCCGCCGCCGCCCGGTGCCGGTCAAGGGCTCGGAGTTCCGCCTGGCGGTCGATACCGTGATCATGTCGATCGGGAACGGCGCGAACCCGCTCGTCCCGTCGACCACACCCGGGCTCGACACGAACAAGTGGGGAAACATCCTCGCCGACCAGGAGACCGGGAAGACCAGCAAGAAGGGGGTCTTCGCCGGCGGCGACATCGTGATCGGCGCCGCGACCGTGATCCTCGCGATGGGGGCGGGCCGCAAGGCGGCCGCCGCCATGCACGAGTACCTCAAGACCGGCGCCTGGTGACCCCGGGAAAGGGCCGTTCCTTACGAAGTAACGCCGCATCGGTGCGCCCCTTCATGAGGGCGCACGGCGCTGGCTCCGCCGCCTCGAAGGGGGGCTTCGCTTCGCCCGCCCTTCACCCGCGGATCAATCCTTTGATCTCCGCTCATCCCCCCTCCTTCGGCTGGCTCCGCCCGGTATGCGCCTCGTCCCGAGGGCGCGGGAACTGCGCCACCCGACGCCGGGGACCCGCAGCGATGCGGGGGGAGTCCACGAGGCGGCGGGGACATTCCTGGTTTCCTCGGGATGCGGGAGAGGAGTGTCCCCACCACAGGGTGCCGGCTCCGGCGAGCGGAACGGCAGCGAGCGGGCGAAGATCGCGAGCGTAGCCGAGGGGATTCCCTCCGCGAGCGAGGGTTCCCGATGACGGTCGCCCCGGGTTAGCGGAGCATCTCGAGGAAGGCCTGGATCCGGATCCGGGTCCTGCCGTCGAGCGGCCCGGGCTCGTCCCCCTCGAGGGTGAGGACCGGCAGCCCGATCTCCTCCCGCAGCAGGATGTCCTCGATCTGCCGGAAGCAGAACGACTGGACGTAGTGGACGATCCCCCGGACTTTTCGCAGCGCGGTCTCCTCCCGGATGTCCGCCAGGCGGTCGAAGAACGAGTAGGGGTAGGTGTAGCGGAGGTACTGGTCGGTCAGATCCTCCGACCGGTACGGCATGGCGAACTGCCGGGAGACCTCGTTCAGCACGACCCGCGCCCCCGCCTCCTCGAAGGCGGAGTGCAGCCCCGACGTGATGGGGGGAACGCCCACGAAGGCGATCGGGAGCAGGTCGTGCCGGGGCGGGCGTAAGCGGGCCGACTCGAGGAACTCCGCGGCGCGCCTTCCGTAGGCCTCCGGGTCCCCTTCGAAGTCGGAGCAGCCGACCAGCCAGAGGTGGTTCTCCTCCCCGCTCACCTTGCGCTCTTCCCAGGTGGTCCGGTCGATCTCGTGGACGACCCGGCGGACGCCGTCGAGCCTCGTCTTCCAACGCTCCGCATCCGGAAGGGTCGTGCCGTACCGGTCGGCCATCTTCCGGATCTCGAGGGAAAGGGCGCTCGGGTCCCGGTCGTACGGGAAGGCGAAGGGGGTGACCCGGACGCCCCGGTACTGCAGCACCTCCATGAGCGCCTGGGTGAAGCTGCAATCCCCGCGGGTGACCGCGACGACGTCGCGGAGCCCCTGGCGGCGCGCCACGCCGTAGATCCCCTTGATCCATCCGCAGCAGTTCCTGGGAAAGCCGTCGGCCTCCGCGGCGCGAACGTATGCGGCGGGATCCGGGTCGGCGATGAACCGGTTGTTCAGATCCACCGGGGTGCGGCCGCCGGCGTAGAGGACTTCGACGGGGATGGTGGTGGTGAAGCCGACCGGCCGGATGTCAGTCTCCCTGGATGAAGAGGAAGTAGATCAGGACGACACCGACCAGGAGGGTCCCCACGGAGAACACCAGGATGTTCGTGTCCATCATGGTGCGCCCCTCCGACAGGCCGGAATAGCGTGCCACGGCAAGGACGGCACCGACCCCGAACATGGAGAGGAGGACGAGCTTCCACCGCATGAGCACCGCGACGACAAAAAGAACCGCGCAGCCGAACAGGACCTTCGGGTCGGTGACCAGCTCCGTGACCCGGGCGTCCACCAGAAAGTCGAAGATTTCCTTCACGGATCCTCCCGTTCCGTCCCTTTGTTGACAAGGATACAATAGCGTCTTATGGTGAAAAATTCAAAGGGGGGCGGGAGAACGGATGGATCGGCCGATCGGCGTGTTCGACTCCGGGGTTGGGGGACTGACGGTTCTCCGGGAGCTGGTCCGCACGTTGCCCGGGGAGCGGTATGTGTACCTCGGCGACACGGCGAGGGTGCCCTACGGCGCGAAATCGGCCGAGACGGTGACGCGGTATTCCATCGAGATCGCGAATTGCCTGATCACCCGGTTCGACATCAAGATGCTCGTGGTGGCCTGCAACACCGCCTCCTCCCTCTCCCTGCCCGTGCTCCGGAAGATCTACAAGATCCCGGTGGTGGGGATGGTGGACCCGTGCGTCCGGAAGGCGGCCTCCCTTCCGAGGAACGGGTGCGTCGGGGTCATCGGGACCGCCGGGACGATCCGCTCGGGGGCGTACGAGCAGGCGCTTCATGCCGCCCTCCCGTCCGCCCGTGTCGTCTGCAGGCCCTGTCCCCTCCTCGTGTCGCTGGCGGAGGAGGGATGGGGGAGCCACCCGGTCGCCCGCGCGGTGGTTGCGGAATATCTGGGCCCCTTCCGGGAGGAGCCGCCGGACGCGCTGATCCTCGGCTGCACCCACTACCCGGTCCTCAAGGACACGATCCGGCAGTTCCTGGGGGAGGGGGTGGTCCTGATCGATTCCGGGGAAGAGGCGGCCCACGTGGTGGATATCCTCCTGTCGGAGGGGGATGCGCGAAGGGAAGCAGGAAGAGGGGAGCTCTCCTTCCTGGTCA
>MGPV01000016.1:40809-57531 GCA_001797615.1 Deltaproteobacteria bacterium GWC2_65_14 | reverse complement strand
ACCGCGGGCCGAAACCGCTCCGTAGACTACGCACACCTGGCGTCGGGGAACCGGAAGGAGCCACGCCGGTCGGAGAGAGAATAGTCCCCCGCGAGCCCGGATCTCGAACCGATATCTGCCGCAGTGGCGCGCCCCGTTGCGAGTTCGCCCGTGACCGGCGCCGCCGCCTCCTCCTTCGCTGCTCACGCTGCTACGGAGGACAAGTCGGCTTGCTGCGCCCGTGATGCGCCCCGTCCCGAGGGCGCCTGCAACTGCGTCACGCGCGAGCCAGGGTCTCCGGCCCCTGTTGCGCCACCTTTGAGAGCGCCCGGTTCCGCTTGTCCGCCCCGGTCCGCTGGATTACAATGAGCGGATGCATGTGACCCTGCTGAAAATCACCGCCCTGTTCTATCTCGCCGGCACCCTTTCCTATCTCTATTTCATCGTCACGATGAAGGAGCGGGGGGCGAAGGTCGGGAGGATGTTCCTCCTGGTCGGGGTGGTCATCCACCTGCTCGGGTTCGGGGCCCGGTATGCGGCGGCCGGCTATACGCCGGTCACGAACCTCTTCGAATCGTTGTCGTTTTTCGCCCTGGCGATCGCGGGGGTGTTCCTTTTCGTCGAACTGCGCTACAACCTGCGCGTCCTGGGATCCTTCATCGCGCCGCTCGCCTTCGCCTTCAGCCTCTTCCCCGCCTTCCTTCCCGGCGAGATCGCGGGGCTGGCCCCCGCGCTGAACTCCTGGTGGCTGCCGGTCCACGTCATGCTCCTTTTCGTCGGGGACGCGGTCTTCGCCGTTGCCTTCGGGGCGGGGGTGATGTACCTGCTGCAGGAGAAGCAGGTCAAGGGGAAGAAGATGGGGGCGATCTTCAAGCGGCTTCCCTCGCTGGACGTCCTCGACGACATCAACTACAAGTGCCTGACCGTAGGGTTCCCCCTGCTGACGCTGGGGATCATCACCGGGTCGATCTGGGCCGAGTACGCCTGGGGATCCTACTGGAGCTGGGACCCGAAGGAGACCTGGTCGCTCATCACCTGGCTCCTCTACGCGGCGCTGCTGCACGGCCGGCTTACGGTCGGGTGGCGGGGGCGCAAGGCGGCGATCCTGGCGATCGTGGGGTTCTGCGCGGTGCTGTTCACCTTCCTCGGGGTCAACCTTCTCCTGCCGGGCCTTCACACCTACACCAGCCTTTCGGGGTGACGGGCGGGGACCGGGGAGCATACGATGGGACAGATCGTCGTCGTAGGACTCAATCACCGCAGCGCGCCGGTGGAAATCCGGGAGAAGATCGCCTTCCCCCAGTCCGAGATCGGCTGCGCCCTCCGGGGGCTGCTCGAGCGGGAGCAGATCTCCGAGGCGGTCATCGTCTCCACCTGCAACCGGGTCGAGGTCTGGATCCTCGCCTCCGTGGGGTACCAGGGGACGGCGATCGTGGAGCAGTTTTTCGCCTCCTTCCACGGAATCCCGTACGGCGACCTGAACGGGCACCTCTACCACTACGATGGGGAGGTTGCGATCCGCCATCTCTTCCGGGTGGCCAGCAGCCTCGACTCGATGGTCCTCGGGGAGCCGCAGATCCTGGGACAGGTGAAGGACGCCTACGGCTATGCGGGGGAGTTCCGCTCGATCGGCCCGATCCTCGACAAGTTCTTCACGAAGGCCTTCTTCGTGGCGAAGCGGGTCCGGACGGAGACCCGGGTGGCGAGCAGCGCCGTGTCGGTCTCCTACGCCGCCGTCGAGCTGGCCCGGAAGATCTTCGGGGATCTCAAGGACAAGACCGTGATGCTGATCGGAGCGGGGGAGATGTGCGAGCTGGCGGCCCGGCACCTCCTCTCCGCCGGGGTGAAGGGGATCCTGGTGACCAACCGCACCTTCGAGCGGGCCGCGAAGCTCGCGGAGGAGTTCCGCGGGACGCCGGTCCGGTTCGACGAACTCCGGGACCACCTGAAGCGGGCGGACATCGTCCTCTCCTCGACCGGGGCGACCCACTTCATCCTGAAGCGGAGCGACGTGGAGGAGGTGATCCGGGTCCGGCGGAACCGCCCGATGTTCTTCATCGACATGGCGGTGCCGCGGGACATCGACCCGGAGGCGAACCAGCTGGACAACGTGTATGTCTACGACATCGACGACCTGAACAACGTGATCGAGACGAACCTCGAGGAGCGGCAGAAGGAGGCCGCGAAGGCCGAGGAGATCGTGACGGCCGAGGTCCGGAGCTTCCTCCGGTGGATGAACGCGCAGCAGGTGACACCGACGATCGTCTCCCTCCGCCGGAAGTTCGAGGAGGTGAAGGAGGCGGAGGTGGCCAAGGCGGTGTCGATGCTGGGGACGGACGACCCGAAGGCGAAGAAGGTGGTGGAGTCGCTCGCCGCCTCGATCCTGAACAAGATGCTGCACGCCCCGATCGCCGCGATGAAGAAGGAGTCCGACGGGCGCAATCCGATGGAGATCGTCGCGGTCGTCCGGGAGATCTTCGGACTCCCGGAGACGGCGGATACCGAGGAGCCCGGGGACCGGAAGGAGCCGGAGCCGTGACGGGGAGAACCACCGGGAGGAGCCCTTGGGCAGAGCGAAACGGGTGATCCGCCTCGGGAGCCGGGGAAGCCAGTTGGCCCTGTGGCAGGCGGAGCATATCCGCTCGGAGATCGAGCGGGAGACCGGCCGGCCGGTCGAGATCACGAAGATCAAGACGACGGGAGACATGATCCTCGACGTTCCCCTGTCCCGCGTCGGCGGGAAGGGGCTGTTCGTGAAGGAGATCGAGGAGGCGCTGCTGTCCGGCCGGATCGACCTGGCGGTCCACTCCATGAAGGATGTCCCCACCGACCTTCCGGACCGGCTCGGGATCGTCGCGATCACCCGCCGGGAGGATCCCCGGGACGCCTTCCTCTCCGTGAAATACCGCCGGCTCGAGGAGCTCCCGCAGGGGGGCCGCGTCGGCACCAGCTCCCTGCGCCGCCAGACCCAGTTGCTGGGGCTGCGTCCGGACCTGCGGATCGAGAGCCTCCGGGGGAACCTGGACACCCGGATTCGGAAGATGGAGGAGGGGCTCTTCGACGCCGTCATCCTGGCGGCGGCGGGGATCCGGCGGCTCGGCTGGGAGGCGAAGATCACCCAGTACCTCCCCCCGGAGCTCTCCCTTCCCGCCATCGGACAGGGGGCGCTGGGGATCGAGATCCGGACCGACGACCTGGAGACGCGCGAGGCGGTCTCCTTCCTGAACCACCGGGACACCGCCTACGCCGTCCGCGCGGAACGGGGGTTCCTGAAGCGGCTCGAGGGAGGGTGCCAGGTGCCGATCGCCTCCTTCGGGCGGACGGACGGGGAGGCGATCGTCCTGGAGGGGCTGGTGGGGCGGCCCGACGGATCGCAGATCCTCCGCGCCGGCGCCCGGGGGACGGTCGCGGACCCGGAGGGGCTCGGGGTGTCGCTGGCCGAGGAGCTGCTCCGCCGTGGCGCGAAGGAAATTCTGGACGAGGTCTACCGGAAGGCCGGCCCGGAGCGGGGATGAGCCTCCGCGGGCTCCGGATCCTGGTGACGCGGGGCGACGAGCAGGCGGAGAGCTTCTCCGACCTGATCCGCGAGCGGGGGGGGATTCCGGTTCCGGTCCCCACGGTCCGGCTCGTGCCGCCGGAGGAACCCGCCGCCCTGGACGGGGCGCTCGATCGGCTCGCCGGCTTCGACTGGCTTCTGCTGACCAGCGCGAACGCGGCGCGCTTTTTCCTGGAGCGGGCGGCCTCGCGCGGCATCGGCTCCCTGCCGCCGGGACTTCGGGTCGCCTCGGTGGGCCCGGGGACGAGCCGCGAGATCCGGGAGCGGGGATTTCCGGTCCACCTCACCGCCGCGGTCCACACCGCGGAGGGGCTGGCCGAGTCGCTGGCGGCCGAGGGGATCCCCGGGAAACGGTTCCTCTTCCCCCGTGCGCTGGCGGGGCGGGAGGCGCTGCCGGAGGAGATCGCACGGCGCGGAGGGACGGTCGAGGTGGTGACGGCATACCGGAACGTGGCGCCCCCGAAGGACGAGGCGGCCGCCGCGGAGATCCTCGCGAACCCGCCGGACATCTGCACCTTCGCCTCCCCCTCCGCCTTCCGCAACTTCTTCCTCTTCCTGGGGGAGGAAGCGGCGGCCTCCGTGCTGTCGCGCAGCAGGATCGCGGTGATCGGCGAGGTGACAGCCGCGGCCGTCGAGGAACGGAATTTCCGTGTGCACATCCTGCCGAAACGATATACGCTGTCGGGGATGCTGGACGCGATCGGGGAGCGGCTGGCATCGGGAATCCCACCGGAGGAGGGCCCGAATGATCCGTCCTGAGTTCCGTCCGCGGAGGCTCCGCAGAAACGGGGAGATCCGCCGGATGGTCCGCGAGACGAAGCTGTCGGTGGACGACCTGATCTACCCGATGTTCGCCGCCGCCGGGAGGCGGATCCGCAGGGAGATCCCCTCGATGCCCGGGGTCTTCCAGTTGAGCGTGGAAAACCTGGTCCGGGAGGTGAGGGAGGCGAGGTCGCTGGGGATCCCGGCGGTCCTGCTCTTCGGCATCCCGGCGAAGAAGGACCCGGTCGGCTCGGACGCCTGCTCGGACAGCGGGATCGTCCAGACCGCCGTGCGGGCGATCAAGGACGCGGTGCCGGAGATCCAGGTGATCACCGACGTCTGCTTCTGCGAGTACACCGACCACGGGCATTGCGGGATCCTCTCCGGGGACGACGTGGACAACGACGCGACGCTCGAGATCCTCGCGGAAAGCGCCGTGTCCCACGCCCGGGCGGGGGCCGACATGGTGGCCCCCTCCGACATGATGGACGGGCGGGTGGCCGCGATCCGGGCGGCGCTGGACGACGAGGGGTTCACCGGCCTCCCGATCATGTCCTACGCCGCGAAGTATGCGAGCGGGTTCTACGGCCCCTTCCGCGAAGCGGCGGAGAGCGTCCCGAAGTTCGGTGACCGCCGTTCCTACCAGATGGACCCGCCAAACGCCCGGGAGGCGCTCCGCGAGGTGGCCCTCGATGTGCGGGAAGGGGCGGACATCGTCATGGTGAAGCCCGCGCTCGCCTACCTGGACATCATCTTCCGGGTCCGGGAGGCCTTCGATCTGCCCGTCGCGGCCTACAACGTCAGCGGGGAGTACTCGATCGTGAAGGCCGGGGAACGGCTCGGCTGGG
The DNA here is from genome assembly GCA_001797615.1 of Deltaproteobacteria bacterium GWC2_65_14. Taxonomy (NCBI): domain Bacteria; class Deltaproteobacteria; species Deltaproteobacteria bacterium GWC2_65_14. Next base: position 52,386 of record MGPV01000016.1, on the reverse strand, counting down.
TCGACGGAAGCCGGCTGATGATGGAGATCCTGGTCTCCATCAAGCGGGCGGGGGCCGACCTGATCCTGACCTACGCCGCCCGGGAGGCGGCGAAGGCCCTCTCGGAGTGACCGGGATGGCGGCGGAACGGGTCGAGGGGCCCAACAAGGTGGTCGAGGTCCAGGACGTCTGCGACCAGGAGATCGAGTCCGCCCTGAACCGCTGGACGGGAAAAGGGTACCGGTTCGAGACGCTCCACTTCGTGGTTCCCGCGGGGAGCCGGCGTCCTTCTCTCGCGTTCCTCTTCTTCACCCGGGATCCGGGTCTCCCGGGTGGGTGAGCCGATGCCCCTTGGACGGGAACTCCGGATGGAGCACTTCCGCGATGCCCGGAGGGCGCGCTACCTGGCCCGCCTCGTGGGGAAGGCCGCCGACCTGATCCTCGCCATGTCGCTCTGGCACATTCCGGGAGCCGCGGGCGTGCTGGCCTCGCTCTTCTACCTCCTGATGTGCGACGGGTTCTACGGGGGGAGGAGCGCGGGGAAGTGGCTGACGGGGCTCAAGGTGATCCGCCTCGGGCAGGAGCCGATGGACTTCCAGGCCTCCCTGCTGCGGAACCTTCCGGTCGCCGCACCCTTCCTTCTGTACCTCGTCCCGGCCGTGGGGCCCTTCCTCGCCTTCACGATCGGGCTGGCGGTCCTGCTCATCGAGACCTACCTCGGGTTCTACGACCCGGACGGCCAGCGGGCGGGGGACACCATCGCCGAAACGCTGGTGGTGGAACACTGGCAGGCCGCCGATGAGCTCCCTCTATCTGATCGACGGGCATAACGTCCTCTACCGGACCTTCTTCGGCCTGCCGCGCCTGTCGGCCCCGGACGGGACTCCGACCAACGTCGTGCTGGGAACCGCGAGGATCCTGATGAAGATCCTCCGGGAGGAGCGCCCCGGGGCGATCGCCGCCGCCTTCGACACGCCGGAGCCTACCCATCGCCACGAGATCTTCCCCGAGTACAAGGCGAACCGGCTGAAGGTCCCCGAGGACCTCGCGGCGCAGATCCCCCTGGTGAAGGAGGTCCTCGACGCCCTCGGGATTCCCCGGATCGAGATCCCCGGGGTGGAGGCGGACGACATCATCGGAACCCTCTCCCGGGTGGCGGAGGAGCAGGGGATGCGGGTCGTGATCGTCTCCTCCGACAAGGACCTCTACCAGCTCGTGTCGGACCGGGTGGTCGTGCGCGACGGGCTCAGGGAGCAGACGGTCGGGGAGGCGGAGGTGCGGGAGACCTTCGGGGTGGAGCCCCGGCAGGTGGTGGACCTCCTCGCGCTGGCAGGAGATCCCTCGGACAACGTTCCGGGCGTCCCGGGGATCGGGGAGAAGACGGCCGCCGCGCTGCTGCAGGAATTCGGGACGCTGGAAAACCTCCTCGCCGGCACGGACCGCCTCAAGGGGAGCCGGAAGGAAAAGATCGAGCGGCATGCCGCGGAGGCGCGCCTCTGCCGAACCCTGGCGGAGATCGACCGGAACGTCGCGGTGGGACGGACGATCGCCGATCTCGCTCCCCGGGGGGTCCGGACGGAGAGGATCGTGCCCTTGTTCCGGCGGCTCGGGTTCCGGAAGCTGCTGGAGGAGCTGGGCCCGGAGACGGAGGCCGCCGCCGCGGAGTCCGCGCCCGCCGCCAGGACCACCGCGTGGACCCGCGTCGATCGCGCGGCCGAGCTGTTCCGGCGCCTCGGGGACCCGAAGGGGATCCGGATCGGGGTGGCGCAGGGAGGAGAAGGGGGTGCGCTGACGGCCGTTTCGGCCGGGGAGAAAGGGGTCTTTCTCCTCCCGTCCGGGGAGACCGCGGAGCTGGTCCGCCTGGCGGGGGAGGGGGAAGGGCGGATCGTTCTCTTCGACGGGAAACGGTTCCTGGCGCGCAACGGCCTCTTCGACCTTCCCGGGGAGCGGCTTCCGCTGTTCGATATCCTGGTGGCCGGGCATCTTCTCGCGCCGGACGAGGGGACCCCGACCCTCACCAAGCTTTGGGCGCGGCATCTGCCGTCACGCCCTCCCGCGGGGGTTCCGGAAGAGCCGGAGGAGAGGGCCGTCGCGTCGGCGGAGGAGATCGAGGCGCTGGGCCGGGTCCTCGAGGAGAAGCTCGGAGAGGCCGGTCTTACGAAGCTCTTTTCCGACGTGGACATGCCGCTTCTCCCGGTCCTGCTGCGGATGGAGCGAACGGGGATCCGGCTGGATCCCGGCGTCTTCGCCGCGCTGTCAAAGGAACTCGCGGAGGGGACCCGGAAGATCGAGGAGCAGGTCGCGGCGATCGCCGGGGCCGACTTCAACATCAACTCCCCGAAGCAGCTGGCCTTCCTGCTGTTCGAGAAGCTCGGGCTTCCCCCGGTCAAGAAGACCAAGACCGGGTATTCGACCGACGTGGAGGTGCTCGAGCGGCTCCAGGGGGCCCACGAGATCCCCGGGCTGGTCCTCGAGTATCGCACGCTCGCCAAGATCCGCTCCACCTACGTGGATGTCCTTCCGGGGCAGGTCGACCCGCGGGACGGACGGATCCACACGACCTTCCACCTGACGCAGACCGCAACCGGCCGCCTCTCCTCCTCCGACCCGAACCTGCAGAACATCCCGGTCCGCGAGGAGCTGGGAAGGAGGATCCGGTCCGGCTTCACGGCGGAGCCGGGGACCCTCTTCGTGGGAGCCGACTACTCCCAGGTGGAGCTTCGCCTGCTGGCCCACCTCTCCGGGGACGGGGAGCTGGTCCGCCGCTTTCGGGAGGGGGAGGATATCCATGTCGCGACCGCCTGCGCCGTGTTCGGTGTTTCCCCCTCCGGCGTCACCCCGGACCTGCGCCGCCGGGCGAAGGTGATCAACTTCGGGATCCTCTACGGGATGAGCCCGTACGGCCTCTCGCGCGAGCTCGGGATCCCGGCGGGGGAGGCGAAGCGATTGATCGAACAGTATTTTTCCCGGTACACCGGGGTCCGGGACTACGTGGAGAGGGTGAAGGAGGAGGCGAAGCGGGACGGATTCGTGAGTACCCTGTTCGGGCGTCGCCGGTACCTGCGGGATATCGGGTCCCGGAACAAGGTGCTGCGGGAGGCGGCGGAACGGATGGCGGTGAACAGCCCGATCCAGGGATCGGCGGCGGACATCATCAAGCGGGCGATGATCCGGGTCGACCGGGAGTTCCGGGACCGGACGAGGGGGGCCCGTCTCGTCCTCCAGATCCACGACGAACTGATCGCCGAAGTCCCCCGGGAGGAGGCGGACGGCGCGGAACGGATCCTCCGGGAGGCGATGGAGGGGGTGGCCCCCCTTTCGGTGCCGCTCACCGTCTCCGTAAGCCGGGGGAAAACCTGGGGGGAAATCCACTGAGGTGGCGGCGACTCGGATGAATAGATCGGGGGAGGACCTCGTCCTATGAAGGAAAGCGGGAAGCCGGTTCTCCCGGACGAGGAATTGATCCGGTCGGCGCTGGGCGGAGACGATGAGGCCTTCCGGGAACTGATGGAGCGCTACAAGGGCCGCGCATACGGGGTCGCGATCGGCATCGTGGGCGACCCGGACGAGGCGCAGGACGTCGTTCAGGACGCCTTCGTGAAGGCCTACTACCGGTTGAAGGATTTCCGGTTCGGGTCGAATTTCTACACCTGGTTCTATCGTCTTCTGGTGAACCAGGCGATCGACCGGTGGAGGAAGCGGTCCAGGGCCCCCACGGTCTCCCTCGACGAGAGCTGGATGTCCGGAGAGGGTACCATGCCCGAGGCGGTGGCCTACCCGAAGACCCCGGAGGAACTGGCCGGGAACCGGGAGCTGGTGGAGGGCCTTTCCCGGGCGATCGGGGCGCTCCCCGAGCACCACAGGACGGTCATCCTGCTCCGGGAGGTGGACGGGCTCTCCTACGACGAGATCGCGCAGGTCCTCGCCTGCTCGGTGGGGACCGTGATGTCGCGCCTCCATTACGCGAGAGCGAAGCTTCGGGAGGCGCTCAAGGAATTCCGGGAAGGGTAGGAAACGATGGACTGCACAAATACGATACGGATGCTCCAGGACGGGATCGACGGACGCCTTCCCTCCGGGGAGTCCGAGAAGTTCCGGGACCACCTGGCGGGCTGCCCCTCCTGCCGCGCGGAAGAGGCGTCGCTTCGCGAGGTGGGGGATCTTCTCCGCCTCTGGGCGGCGGTCCGGGCCCGGGAGGGGGAGCCGCAGCTGAATGCGCTGTGGACCCGCGTGAAGGCGGGGATCGAGGAAGGGAGGGAGCCCTGGTACGCGGCTGCCGCGCGTCGCTGGTTCTGGCTCCCTGCCGCCGCCGCGCTTGCGGTTTTCGCACTCCTGTTCTATCCTTCGGATGGGACGAGGGCGCCGTTTCACCCGATACACTTCGACGTATCGGTGGAGACCCTCGAATCCGACACGGCCACGGTGGCGCTGGTGGACAGAGGGAAGGATCTCCCCCGGGTGATCTGGATCATCGAAGATGCCAAGTCCTGACCGGATGCCGAAAGCGATGGCCCGGCTGCTCCCCGTCCTGATGCTGCTGCTGTCGTTCTCGCCGGGAAGCGCCGCGGCCGAATCCGGATCGCCCGTGACCGTCGACGTGGGGGTCGTGCTCGCCTCCCACGACGGATCCACCGTGGACCCCCAGCTCTCCTCGATCCAGGACAAGCTCCGCTCCATGTTCAACTATTCCTCCTACCGGATGCTCGACCGCCAGAAACGGCCGCTCGGGGTGGGGCAAACCGGGGAGTTTCCCCTTCCCGGAAACCGTTCCATGCGCGTGACCCCCTCTCCCTCGCGGGGAGAGAAGATTCGCCTTGCCGTGCAGATCACGGAGGGGGGGAAGAATCTCATCACCACGACGCTGGGGCTCTCCCGCGGCGGCATGGTGCTGGTGGGAGGCCCCTCCTACCAGAAAGGCGTCCTGATCCTGATCCTCTCGGCGGAGTAGCCCCGTCGGGTTCCCTTCCGCGGTCGGATCGTCCCCGCGGAAATCGTTTCCCCGTGAATATCCCCTTCTCTCCGGGCGTCTGATTCCCGAACGCGAAAAGGTTCCCGAGACGCCCAATCGACAGGAGCGGCGGGAGGGAAACGGAAGGAGGAGCGGAACATGAAGAAAATCCTTGCGATTCTGGTTGCGGTGGCCCTTGTGGCCGTCATGACGGCGACGCCGGCCCGGGCGGGAGACCGGGGGTGGGCGACGACCGGGAAGATCCTGACCGGCATCATCGGGGTGACGATCCTGGGGAACGCCATCGCGAACGCTCAGGCCTACCACGCACCGGTGTACGCGCCTCCGCCCCGGGTCTACTACCCGCCGGAGCAGGTGTGGGTGCCCGGACGCTACGAGACGAGGTACGAGAGGCGCTGGGTCCCTGGACACTGGGAGATCGAGCGGTTCGACCGGCACGGCCGCGGGTACGATGACGACTCCTACGACGACCGCCCTGGCAGACGGGGGCGCCGCGTGTGGATCCCCGGCTACTACGACCGGGTGGAAATGACGGTCTGGATCCCCGGCCACTGGCAAGAGAGGGGATAACCGGCTCCCTGAACGAACCGGCATAGCCGGATTCACGAGGTACCTGACCCCCCGGAGAGTTCGCCGGGGGGTTTTTTTCAGCCGGGGCGCAGGAATCGCTCGGCGGGGGAGGAGTCCGTCCGGTCAGGGACGGAAACCGCGGCGCCGTGCCGCCGCCCTCATCGGGAGGCGGGGAAGGCGGTCCACCACATCGGGAGCGGTGGGGACGACCTCGAACAGGCCAAGATTCGTCTCCGAGATGGTCCGGAACGCGAGGGCCCGGCGGCAAAATTCGAGGACCGGGTCGAACCACCCTTCCGTGTTGGCCACCAGGATCGGCCGGGAATGAAGGCCGAGCTGCTTCCAGGTGAGGATCTCGAAGAACTCGTCCATCGTTCCGAAACCGCCGGGAAGCACCGCGAATGCGTCCGAGAGGCGGCTCATCTCCATTTTCCGCTCGTGCATCGATCCGGTGACGATCCTTTGCGTCAGCCCCTCGTGCGCGAGCTCCTCGGTCCGGAGGAATTCGGGGATCACCCCGACGACCTTTCCCCCTCCCTCGAGGATCCGGTCGGCCAGCACCCCCATCAGGCCGACCGACCCCCCGCCGTAGACGAGGGAGATCCGTTTTTCCAGCATCCGGTCGGCGAGCGCCTCGGCATCCCGCCGGAGCGTATCCGGGAGGTGGTTGCTGGAGCTGCAGAAGACGCAAAGGCGAAGCGTTTCCATCAGCAGAAGATACGGCCTCCCGGGAGAAAAGGGAAGAAAGAAAAAGGTTGACAGGAGATTTCGCAAACAAATACCATATAAACTATAGACTAAATAGGGAGGTTCCAATGGGCCAATGGTTCCGGGATAATTCGCTGTCGATCGGGCGCACGCCGCTTGTGAAGCTGAACCGGATCGTGGACGGGGCGAAGGCGACCGTCCTGGGCAAGGTCGAGGGGAGGAATCCGGCCTATTCGGTGAAGTGCCGGATCGGCGCCTCGATGGTCTGGGATGCCGAGCAGAAGGGCCTCCTCGGCCCGGGGAAGACGATCGTGGAGCCGACCTCCGGGAACACGGGAATCGCGCTGGCCTACGTGGCCGCGGCGCGTGGATACGATCTGATCCTCACGATGCCCGAGACGTTCAGCATCGAGCGGCGGATGGTGCTCAAGGCGTTCGGGGCCCGGCTCGTCCTGACGGAGGGCGCCAAGGGGATGAAGGGGGCGATCGAAAAGGCGGAGGAGATCGTCGCCTCCGACCCGGAGAAGCACTTCATGCCGCAGCAGTTCAAGAACCCGGCCAACCCGAAGGTCCACGAGGAGACCACCGGACCGGAGATCTGGGAGGACACCGGCGGGGCGATCGACGTCCTGGTGTCCGGCATCGGCACCGGCGGGACCATCACCGGGGTGTCCCGGTACATCAAGAACAGCCGGGGGAAGAAGATCCTCTCCGTGGCGGTGGAGCCGATCCACAGCCCCGTCATCACGCAGTGGCTCGCGGGAGAGCCGCTCAAGCCGGGACCCCACAAGATCCAGGGGATCGGGGCCGGGTTCATCCCGGACGTGCTCGACCTCTCGGTCGTGGACCGGGTGGAGACGGTGACCAACGACGAGTCGATCGAATTCGCGAGGCGGCTGACGCGGGAGGAGGGGATCTTCTCGGGGATCTCCTGCGGCTCGGCGGTGGCGGTGGCGGTCCGCCTGGCGAAACAGCCCGAGTTCGAGGGGAAGACGATCGTGGCGATCCTCCCGGACGCGGGGGAGCGGTATCTCACCACGGTCCTGTTCGAGGGGTGGTTCGAGAACCAGGCGACAGCGCAGGCGATCTGATCCGGCGGCTACCGGGTTCCCACGTACAATGTCACGATCCCGAAGGTCAGGGGGCGGACGTCGACGGAGGAGCACCCCGCATCGCGCATCATCCGGGCGAACGATTCGGAATCGGGGAAGGCATGCACCGAATCGGGGAGGTAGGCATAGGCGCTGCGCTTCGAGAAGAGCCCTCCCAGGCGGGGGAGCACCCGGGTAAAGTAGAAGCGGTACGCTGCCCCGAACAGCGACGATCGCGGGCGGGAGAACTCCAGGATCACGACCCTCCCCCCGCCGCGCACGACGCGGCACATCTCCTGCAGTCCCCGCTCCCGGTCGGCGAGATTCCGGATCCCGAACGCCACGGAAGCCGAGTCGAAGGCCCCGTCCCGGAAGGGGAGCGCCTCTCCCGGCGCCAGGACAAACGCCAGCCTGCCCAAGAGTCCCGCGCGGGCCGCCTTCCCCCTGCCGATCCGCATCATCGCGGCCGATATGTCTACCCCGGCCACGAACGCGCCGTTTCCCTTCTGCCGGAAGATCTCAAGAGCAACATCGGCGGTCCCGGTCGCCACGTCCAGGTGGACCCCTCCCGTTTCGGGCCTGATCCATGCCACGGCCTCCCTGCGCCACCGGCGGTCCGTCCCGAGGGAAAGAAGCCGGTTCAGCAGGTCGTACCTGGGCGCGATCGAGGAAAACATCTCACCGATCAGGCGGTTCCGGTCGTTCAGCCGGTACAAGATTTTCCCCCTGCGGCAGATCGGGTGGATAAGAAGTATACCAATCCTTGCAACGGATGGGGGGGGGAGCGGAACTTTCCCGATCCGTCAGGGTTTAAACGGTATCATGGAAACGGGTCACGGGAGGAGTCTACAGGGGAAAACGGGTCAACCGGTTGAATTTTCTTGCCGCCTGGCGCCGTCTAACCTACGGGAAAGTAATTTTCTATACCGTAAGAACCGGGGAGATAACGGGATCGTGCAACGGCGTGACGGTGGCAAGAGAAGGGGGAATGCACAATGATATTCTCAAAACATATCGGGATGATGGCGGTTGCCTTGGCGCTGTTTGCCGTTCCGGGTCATGCGGCGGAGGAGAGTGCGGAGGTCGCTGGTGTTCCCGCCTATTCCGTTACCCGCCTGAAGATCTTCGAGGGGTCCGCCTGGGTCCGCACGCCCGACTCCGGGGACTGGGAGGAGTTTTCCAGCAACAGTCCCGTTCCCGTTGGGTCGCTGGTCAGCATCCCGGAAGGATCCGAGGCGGAGCTGCAGTTCCACGGGGGGCAATTCGTCCTTCTGACAAGCGGCACCGAGCTTTCCATCCGCGGCTCCGAGAGTGGGAAAACCGCGTTCGCTCTCCGGTCCGGTGAGATCCGGTTCTTCCTGCCTGAAACCGATTTTGCCCCCGTCAGCGTGTCGGCCCCCGGGGGAGGGAGGGCGAATTTTTCCGTCCCCGGAAGGTACTGGATGACATCCCCGAAAGGCGGCAATACGACGCTGGTCGTCCGTGAGGGTGAGGGAATCATCACGGTGGAGGGGGGGGAGTTCCCCGTCAAGGCGGGCGAGCAGGCCTCCATGGGGGAAGATGTCCGTGTCGGGAAATACGAGGGGGGCGACAGGGACTCCGTTGAGAAGCCTCCTCCCCTCTCGGACGCGGAGGAACAGGCCGGCGTTCCTCCGGCTGCGGCCAACGAACTGCGCGATTACGGGGAGTGGGTGAACTCCTCCGAATACGGGTATGTGTGGCGGCCGAGGGTTTCCCCGGGATGGTCCCCCTACTATTACGGGCGATGGGCCTGGATCTCCCCTTACGGGTGGACCTGGGTATCCTACGAGCCGTGGGGGTGGTACCCCTATCATTACGGGTACTGGTACACCGATCCGGTTTTCGGGTGGGTCTGGTATCCGTACCGTTCGTTCCTCTCCTTCTCCTTCGCGTGGGGGGGGGCCTATTACCCCTATTACCACGGGTATGCGTACTATTACCCGGCACGGGTGCGCTTCGTCCGTAACGGCCGCAACGTGCGCTGGGTGCCGCTGCGTCCCGGGGAGCGGACAGGTCGCATTGCGTACACGCGTTCCGACACCCGGCTTGCCGCGTGGGAACGGCCTCTTTCCCGGGGGACCGTCTACGTGCGAGGGAGGGGGAATCAAAGCGGCGATTGGCGGGACTGGACAGCCGTCCGGAGAGAGAGAAACGTTTCGGTTAGCACGCGCGGCACACCGCGTCGCAATGAAGCAAGGCCGATCGTGCAAAACGGCGACCGCGGTTCCCCCGGACCCGGAGGGGGGGGGGCAGAACGGAGCACGCGCACGCAAAGTGATCGCTCCCGGAATCTGAGGGAGACGGAACGTCCCGCAAGGGAAAGCCCCGCACGGCAGGAGAGATTGGAACGGATTCCCCCGTCCTCACCCCGCCCGGGACGAAGATCGGGGGTTCGCACGGAGAGGTCGAATGCCCTGACCCGGACGGAGAAGTACGAAAACAGCGTCCGCTCGCGTGTGCTCCCTTCGAGCGCGGTGATTCCTTCAGGAGCCGGACAGCGCTCCTCCCCCGGAAGAGGGGAGGGGGGGGTGATACCCAGGGGAGGCAGGGCGCCCGCTGCGCCCGCACCCGGTCGCGAGATCAGGCCTCAGGCGGAACCGGGACCCAGAGAACAGGCGGAGCGATCGCCGCGCGTCCGCTCCTCCTCCTCTCGGGAGAGCAGGCCTCAGGCGGAACCGGGACCCAGCGGAGGCCGCATGCGGCGGTGACAGGCAGTTTCAAGATTGCGGTGCACGCATGAAAGGCACGGCTCGAAAAACGTGCCGGGGGACCTCCTCCCGGGAGTATACTGGGGGCAGAGGGGAGGGAAATCGCCGTGGCGATTCAGGCGGGCCCGCTTCTATCGAGTTTCTTCATGTTCGAGGAGATCGCCGCCCTTGGGCACCTCGTCCCCGATACCCTTCCGCTGGTTCTCGCGCTGATCGGACTCCTGCTTACCCTGCTGCTCGAATTCCGCCCCCGGTGACCTGAACGCGCGGTCCCCTTGCGGGCAAGAAGGCCGGCGGCAAGATCCCGCGCCTGGTTCCGGGTCGCGACGGCTCCGGTCAGCGTGGCTTCCCTCACCTGCAGCAGAATCTCCTCCACGCGCGGGCCCTCCGGTACTCCCATCGCGAGGAGTTCGTCTCCGGCAAGCAGACGCGGCGTGCGGCCCGCCTTCCGCAGCATCGGGCGGAAATCGGTTTCCCCGCGCGAGGCGGCCCTTTCCGTCGCCGAGTAGAGCGCGAGAAGGGCTTCCGGGTCCTTCCGCCGGGAAAAGATCGCTTCGGCCCGCGCGCGGGGGGTGTCGGAGGCTCGGAGGCGGCCGAGGCGGAGCAGGTCCGTGAGGATCCGCACGACGTCGCGCGGCCGGGGGAAGTGAAGCCTGCGTGCGGCGCGTTCCGTCCGTGGAAGATGGAGGGCCGGCCCCCGGCCCTCCCGCTCCGCGAGATCGGCCAGCAGTGCGGCCAGGAGGAGGAGCTCCGGAAGCGGTCTTCCCAGCGACTCCTCGAGAACACGGTACCGCCTCTTCGTGCGGGCGAGGGGACCGCTTCCCCAATCCGGAATTTCCGGGAGCAGCCGCGCGAGGATCCCGGTGCGGTGGAGGTCGGTCACCGTGCCGACCGGGTTCGCCGAGAGGGACCTCGACAGCTCCGCGAAGATCCGCTCGCCGGGGAGAGTTCCCGGGAAGGATTCCGCCTCCCGCCGCAGCGCAGTCCAGGTATCCTTCTCGATCGAAAAGCCCGGCCGCTCGTGCTTCTGCCGGATCGCCCGCAGGATCCGGAGGGGATCCTCCCGGAAGCGGTCCGAAGGGTTTCCCACGCCCCGGATCCGCATCCGCCGCAGGTCCCCCGTTCCGTCGAACGGATCGAACAGCTCCCCCCGGAATCGTCCCCGATCCGCGCGGATCCGAAACAGGATGGCGTTCATCGTGAAGTCTCGGAGGGAGGCGTCCTCCCATGCTTCCGCGTTCCCGGCGGATCCGCGCCGTTCCCCGTCCCCGGCCTCCTTCGTGCGTTTGCATCGGGGGGGCGCCACGTCGATCTCCCCGTCCGACCACGTCGCACGGACCTTGTAGACCGGGAAGGTCTTCCCCGCCCGGACGATCCGGCGGATTCCCAGCCGCTTTGCGGGGAGGCGGCGCAGGAGCCGGCCCAGACGGTCGAGCCCGACTCCGGTGATCACCAGGTCGAGGTCCCCGCCGGGCAATCCCTCGATCCGGTCGCGGAGAAAGCCCCCCACGATCCAGGGCTGACCGCCGGC
>MGPV01000016.1:32291-40676 GCA_001797615.1 Deltaproteobacteria bacterium GWC2_65_14 | reverse complement strand
AGCCCCCCACGATCCAGGGCTGACCGCCGGCCGCTTCCGCCGCGGGGCAGAGCGCGCAGAGAAAGCGCCTAAGCGGCTCCCTCTTCCGGAGCGCGCGCAATATTCTCGCCGAAACATTCGAGGCGGCGGGGACCCCGGCGTTCATCGGGTACCGAACTCCCCGCGCTCCATCGCCTCGAGGTTCTTCCGCTCCGCCAGGATTTCGACCGGAAGCATGCGCCGTTGGACCTCCCGCCGGGAGGGATTACAATTAGGAGTGCCTGGGTCATGATACCACCGGGGGAGGGACACGGATGGAGCGGAAGTTCGGCGGCGGTACGATCCGCCTGCTGCAGGGGGACATCACCGGGGAGGAGGTCGATGCCGTCGTGAACGCCGCGAACTCCACCCTGCTCGGGGGGGGCGGCGTCGACGGGGCGATCCACCGCGCGGGCGGACCCGCGATTCTCGAGGAATGCCGGAAGATCCGGGAGCGGCAGGGCGGCTGCCCCCCGGGGGAGGCGGTGGTCACGACCGGGGGGGATCTTCCGGCGCGCCATGTCATCCACACCGTCGGCCCGGTCTGGGGGGGAGGAGCGCGGGGAGAGGCCGAAACGCTGGCATCCTGCTACCGGAATTCCCTCCGGATCGCGGCGCGGGAACGGTTCCGCACCGTCGCCTTTCCGTCGATCAGCACCGGGGCCTACGGCTATCCCGTCGAGGAGGCCGCCCGGGTTGCCCTGGCGGCCGTCGCTTCCTTTCTCGAGACGGAGGAGAAGGCGCCGGGGGAGGTGCGGTTCGTCCTCTTCAACTCCGGGACCTTCCTGGCGTACCGGAAGGCGCTCGAACTCCTGTGATCCCCGATCCCTTCGCGCCGATCCGTCATCGTCTCACTCCTTCCAGGTATCCGCGGGCGGACAGCGCTTCCACGATTCGCCGCGCCGCCGCACCGGGATCCTCGCGGTCGCCCCGGACGACGACGTCCGGGCGCTCGGGAGGTTCATACGAAGCCTGAAGCCCCGGGACGCCGGGCGCGGTCCCCTCGATCCCCCTCCGGTAGATCCCCTTCGGGTCCCGCGAGACGCAGACCGCGAGCGGGCACTCGACATAGACCTCGAGAAATTTCGGGAGGAGCGCCCTGGCCCGGTCCCGGTAGCTCCGCCGGTTCGCCGTGGCGTCGAAGAGGACGGGCACGCCATGCCCGGTCAGGATTCTCCCGATGTGGGCGACCGCCCCGTAGAAGGCCTCCCGCTCCGCGTCGTCGTACCGGGGCTCCGGGGTGAGGAACTTCCGGACCGCGTCCGATTCGAGAATGCAGATGTCGATCCCGCGGGCCGCGAGCTCCTGCTCGAGGGCCCGGGACAGGGTCGATTTCCCGGAGGCGGGCAGTCCGGTGATCCAGACCGCGAATTCCGGATCCCGCTTCATGCGGCGCCGCAGTAGGCGTTCACGAGGGACGGATCGAAAGCCTCCTCGTCCAGGACCGCCTGGACGAACCGCAGGACCGTCCGTCGCACCCCCTCCCCCAGCGCCGGGTACCAGACGGGGCTCGCCATCACCAGCCCCCGGAAGGCGAAGAAGGGGGCGGCCACCGCGAGGAGCTCCCGGTCCCCGGTCCGATCCAGGTAGCGGTCGAAGAAGCGGCGGAACAGCGTCTCGAAGGCTCCCTCGAGCCGGCCGGAACGCTGCAGGGAGCAGAAGAGGTAGTTGCCGGTGATCGACGTGACGTCGTCGGCCGGCTCCCCCCATTCTCCCCGGGAGCGGTCGAGCACGCGGAACGCGGTCCCCTCCCCGAAGAGGATGTTGTACGGATGGAAATCCCCGTGTACCTGGCGCAGCCGGTGTGCGCGCTCCTTGAGCCGCCAGCGCCAGGAGACGCAGCGGTGCTCGATCTCCTCCAGGGTTCCGTCGGTGACGAACCGGTGCCCGGGTGGATAGCTGTCCGCCACCCCCATGATCAGCTCCCCGTGTCCCAGCAGTTCCCGGACGCGGCGGATGTAGAGCCCCGGGTCGTTCCCCGGGACCGAATGGATCTCCGCCAGGTAGTCGCAGAGGGCGTCCGCCCGCGCGGTGTCCCGATCTTCCAGCCGGCCATCGGCCTGGATCCGGGCGAGGTCCTGGATGTACCCGCTCCCTTCCACATACTCGACGAGCAGGAACAGTTCCTCCATCTGTCCGAGGGAAACGAGCGATCCCCCCTTCCGGAAGGCTCCGACGTCGAGGGAACGGGCGTGGAGCGGCAGCGCATTGTAGGCGCGATGGCTCCACAGGATCATCTGGGCGCGGTCCTCCATCTGCTCGTGTCCGAAGGGGCCGGGGCTGACCGTCTCCAGGACCGCCTTGCGCCGCTCGCCCGCGGTTTCGTACTCGACCAGGACGGGGGTGCCGTAGCCGTACTGCTTGACGGCTCCTGTGCGGACCTTCTCGCCCAGGGGGGCGAGCCCCAGGACCCGGACCGGTGTGCCGACGAGGGATTCGAGGTAGAAAACGAGCTGATCGCGGGCCAGGTCGGGCATGGGGCACCTCCTTCGCCTGCGCTTCCCATGATTCTACCTCGAATCGGGGATATAATGGCCCCCATGCAGCCCGCCTGGTGGGTCTATATGATCGAATGCCGGGGCGGGAGGATCTACACGGGGATCGCGAAGGATCCGGAAGCCCGTTTCCGCGCGCACCTGTCCGGGAGGGGCGCCGCCTTCACCCGGATCCACCCTCCGCGTCGGCTGCTCGGGAAACGGCCCTGCGCGAGCCGGGGGGATGCGCTTCGGGAGGAGCATGCCCTCCGGAAGCTGTCCCGTCTTCGGAAAAAGGCGTGGGCGAGCGAACCACCGCCGTTCCGGGATCCTGCCGCCTTTCCGCGGTAGCCGCCGACGACCCGCGGGAACCGATGCCCGGGAGGAAACCCCAGCCGCCGATCGAGGGAATCTGCTACGGCACCCCACTGCCGCGGGATGCGATCCTGCGGGGGCTCGAGAAACTGATCGGGGAACGAAACCTGTTCGGGGCGGAGCTGAACCCCAGCATCCTGAAAAAGGAGGGATCGGAAAAGAAGTTCCTCGTCAGCAAGGTCCCCTCCCGGCGCAGGCTCCTCTCCCGGTGGGAGTCCATCTTCCGGAACCTCATCGTGCCCGACGATCTCTTCGGCCTCCTCTCCGCCCGGACCCAGGAGTTCGATCACCGGGAAAGCCTGTTCCTCTTCGGGAAGGACCGGGTGATCTACGACACGCAGATCCACCACGGCGGCGAGGCGGTCGGGGAGCTGACGCTCTACTTCTTCTCTCTGTACGACCGCCGGTTCGGGCTGCGCGGGTACCTGCGGGGGAAACGGCTGCGGATCGTCTACATCGAGCATGTCCGGGTCCGGGAGCAGAGCTCCGGCTACGCCTCCTCCCTGTTCCGGCGGTACGAGTCGCTCTTCCGCAACCTGGGCTTCAACGAGTTCCGGCTGAAGGCCTCCCTCTCGGTGGGGAAATACTACTGGGCGAAGGAGGGGTTCGACTGCCTCGACCGGTCGGAGCTCAGGAGAATGAGGGACCGCCTGCGCGCCCTCGTTCGGGAGCGGGGGATCCCGGTCCGGGAGATCGAGATCGACCGGCTGAACCATGCCTACGACTTTGCTCTCTTCCGGAGGGATGCGAAGATCCCCGCATACCGGAACCGTGAGGGATACTATTCCCTTTTCCGGGACGAGGAGTTCCGGGAGGAGTTCCACTTCCCCCTCGGGAAGGCGTTTCTCCTCTCTTCGAGCCCCTGGGACGGGCACAAGGTCATCTACACGAATACCCCAAGGAAAACCGGGATCGTCACCTCCGGCGACTACCTCGGGCACCGTACCCGGACCGGCCACGTGGAGAGCCCCAGACGTCTCCACACCATCTGGAAGGAGATCGGGAAAAACGGGCTCCACGAAAGCCTCATCTCCCTGGAGCCCTACATGCCCGACCGGGAATTCCTCGAGCGGATCCACGAGCCCCAGTACCTGGACCGCTTCCGCGCGGCCGTGCAGGAGGGGAAGCGGACCTTCTCCACGAGGGACTGTTCGATCGGGCCCGGAAGCTTCGAGGTCGCCCTGCTCGCGGCGGGGGGGGTGATGGCCGGGGTGGACGCCGTCATGAACGGGAGGGTGGACAACATATTCTGCGCCGTGCGGCCGCCGGGGCACCACGCGGGGAAGGCGACGGCGATGGGGTTCTGTTTTCTGAACAACGTGGCGGTGGGGGCCGTGTACGCGAGGGCCGCCTACGGGGCGGAGCGGATCTTCATCCTCGACTGGGACGTGCATCACGGGAACGGGACCCAGGAGATCTTCGAGGAGGATCCGCTCACCTATTTCTGCAGCCTCCACGAGCACCCGTCCTTCTCCTTCCCCGGCACCGGCCGGAGGATGGACCGGGGGAAGGGGGAGGGCTACGGGTTCACGCTGAACATTCCGCTGAAGCCGCATACGGGAGACGACGAATTCCTGGAGACGTTCGACCGGGAGGTGATCCCGGAGATCGAGTCTTTCCGGCCCGACCTGATCCTGGTCTCGGCCGGCTTCGACGCCCACCGGGACGACCCCATCGCGGACCTCGATCTCACGGTGCGTTCCTTCGTCCACATGACCAGGCGGATCTGCGAGGTGGCGGACCGCTTCTGCGGGGGGCGGATCGTTTCCGTCCTGGAGGGAGGGTACAACGGGGCCTCCCTCGCCGCGTCGGCGGTGGCGCATCTCATGACCCTTCAGGGAAGGAGGGAGCCATGTTCGTCGGAAAGCGGATGACTCGAACTCCCGTCACGGTGACGCCCGAGGACACGCTTCTGCGGGCGGGGGACCTGCTCCATGTGCACCGGATCCACCACCTCCCCGTCGTGACGCAGGGGAATCTCGTCGGGATCGTGACCGGATCCGACCTGCGGAACTTCGCCCTGAAGAAGGCGGCGGCGGAGATCGCGGGGGAGGCGATGGTGGCGGGCCGGAATGTGGGGGATATCATGACCCGGGACGTGGTCACGGTGAGCCCCTTCGACACCCTCGAGGACGCCCTGCTCCTGCTGCACCGGAGGCGGTTCGGGGGCCTCCCGGTGGTGGAGGGGAAAAGGCTGGTGGGGATCCTCACGAAGGCGGACATCCTCGCCGCCTTCATCGACACCCTCCGGATCGAGGAGATCGGGGTCCGCATCGAGGTGATCCTCCCCCAGTCCACGAAGGCGATCCAGAAGATGATCGAAACGCTCGGGGCGATGGACCTGGAGGTGAAAAGCCTCATCGTCTCTCCGCACCAGGGGAATTTCGCCGCCTTCGTCCGCATCTCCACGATCGACGTGGCGTCGGTCCGGAAGAGGCTTCGCGCGGCGGGTTTTTCCGTCCCGGAGCTGGACCATTTCCTCGGGTGAGGGCGGCCTTTCGATTGCACAAGAAAAAGGCAACCTGAGCGTTCCGGAAAACGGGTGCCGGAGGATCGGGGCTGGACGGGGGCGAGAAAAATTCCCCACAGGGTATTCCACAGCCTTTCCACATTCCCTGTTGAGAAAGGGGAAAGGACCGGGCGGACCGTGACCGAGTCGCGACTCTCCCGGGGAGAGCCGGTTTTCCCATACCGTTCCAGGTATAATCGTACGAAATGACCCGCGAAAATTCCCCGATCCGGTTTTCCCGCAGGGCCATGGGGGTCTCCCCCTTCCTGGCGATGGAGGTGATGGAGCGCGCGAAGGCGCTCGAGGCGGAGGGACGCGACATCGTCTACCTCTGCCTCGGGGAACCGGATTTTCCCACTCCCGGGGCGGTGGTCGAGGCGGCCATCCGGTCGCTTAGGGGAGGAGAGACGCAATACACCCATTCTCTGGGGCGGATGGACCTTCGGGAGGAGATCGCCGTCCACTATCGCCGTCGATACGGCGTCGAGGTGCTCCCCGGTCAGATTCTCGTCTCTTCCGGGACGAGCCCGCTCATGATGCTGCTGTTCGCCGCCCTGCTCGAGGAGGGGGATGAGATCCTCCTGTCCGACCCTTCCTACGCATGCTACCCGGACTTCATCCGGTTCGTCGGCGGGGTCCCGCGGTTCCTGCGGACCCGGGAGGAGGAGGGGTTCCAGCCGGACCCGTCCCGGGTGCGGACGATGATTTCACCGCGGGTGCGGGGCCTGTTGATCAATTCCCCCTCGAACCCGGCCGGCTCGGTGATTCCGAGCGACTGGCTTGCGGAGCTCGCCTCCCTGCCGGTGCCGCTGATCTCCGACGAGATCTATCACGGGCTGACCTACGAGGGGGAGGAGCGCAGCGCGCTGGAGTTCTCTCCGGAGGCCTTCGTCCTGGGGGGATTCTCGAAGGCGTTCGCGATGACCGGGTGGCGGCTCGGGTACCTGGTCGCACCGCGGCAGGCGATCCGGACGCTGCAGAACCTGCACCAGAACTTCTTCATCAGCGCGAACAGCTTCGTCCAGTATGCCGGGATCGTCGCGCTGCGCGAATGCGCGGAGGATGTCGCCCGGATGCGGCGGGCCTACGATGCCCGGCGCCGCCACGTCGTCGGCAGGATCCGGGAGCTGGGGCTCGGGGTCAAGCGCCTTCCGGCGGGGGCCTTCTACGTCCTGGCGGACGCGCGTCACATCCGGGCCGACTCGCTCTCGCTCGCGATGGAGATTCTCGAGTCGGCCGGGGTGGCCGTCACCCCCGGGATCGATTTCGGGGAGGGGGCGGAGGGGTACCTCCGGTTTTCCTATGCGAACTCCACGGAGAACATCGACCGCGGGCTGGACCGGTTATCGGCCTTCTTCCGGGAGCGGGGCTGGGTCTGATTTCCGCGGTCCGCCCGGCTCCGGTTTCCGGTTCCCTTCCACGTCGGGCAGGAACCGTCTGCCGTGGACACCGGCCCAGAGTCCGAGAAAGAAGTGCCGCGCGTTGCTCCCGATGACCCGGGTGCTGTAGCCACCCTCCTGGACGACGATCAGCGGCAGCTTCAGCGAGCCGATCATCTCCCCGTTCGCCTCGAAGTCCTTCCGGGTGAGGGTCCAGCTCCCGGTGGGATCCCCCTTCGCCGTGTCCAGCCCCAGCGACACCACGAGGAAGCGGGGGGCGAATTTCGAGATCTTCCCGAGCGCCCGCTTGAGCGCCTCCCGGTAGTGCGGGCCGTCCACATGTTCCACCAGAGGAAGGTTGTGGTTGAACCGCTCGCCTGCCCCGGCCCCGGTCTCGTCCGCGAAGCCGGTGAAGTAGGGGTAGGCGAAGTTGGGATGGCCGTGGATGGAGACGGTGAGGACGTCCGAACGCTCGTAGAAGATCTCCTGGGTGCCGTTGCCGTGGTGGTAGTCGATGTCCAGCACCGCGACCTTCCCCTGGGCGCTCAGGTGAGTCGCGGCGACGGCGGCGGAATTGAAGTAGCAGAACCCCCCGAAGGACCGCCGCTCGGCATGATGGCCCGGGGGGCGAACGAGGGCGTAGGCGATCCGGTACCCGGAGAGGACCGCCTCCGACGCGGTCAGCGCGCAGTCCACGGCTCTCTTTGCGGCCAGGTAGGCGTTGCGGTTCAGCGGGGTGAAGGTGTCGATGCAATAGTACCCGGCGCGGACCGGAAGGTCGTGCGGGGGGCGGGCGGTGTTGCGGATGGGGAACACGTACGGGTAGACCGACTCGCCGGGGTCGAGCATGGCGCACATCTTCTTGAAGTACTCGTAATACTTCCGGTCGTGGACGTCGAGGATATGCTTCTCCGGGAAGTGGCGGACCTCGAGCGTGTCGAACAGCTCGGTCCGCTCCAGCTCCTTCAGGATGGAGTCCACCCGCACCGGGGTCTCGACGTACCCCCGCTCGTGGACATGGTGGATCTTGTGCCGGTCGTTCACCACCAGGGCGATCGAGAACTCGACCGACCGGACATGCCGCACGCCCGGGGAGGTGGCGACCTTCGTGTATTTCGGCTCCCGCAGCCGGACCGGGTCGTCCCGGAAGGAGGCG
The DNA here is from genome assembly GCA_001797615.1 of Deltaproteobacteria bacterium GWC2_65_14. Taxonomy (NCBI): domain Bacteria; class Deltaproteobacteria; species Deltaproteobacteria bacterium GWC2_65_14. Next base: position 32,765 of record MGPV01000016.1, on the reverse strand, counting down.
ACCACCTTCTCCACGTACTCCTTCGGGCAGATCTGCTTGTACTTCCGCTCCAGGATCGCCCGGACGAACCGCCGGGCCTCGTCGCGCGAAAGCTTCCGGTCCTGTCCCAGGTCATCGAAAACCAGATAGGGGGGGGAGTCGGTCCCGGGAGTGATCGGGGTTTCGTACCCGGTGTTCACGATCGGGCGGGCGCCGTACCGCTCGTAGAACTTCAGCCGGGCGGCGTTCTGCTTCAGGACCTCCGGGTTGGCGCACAGGGCCGGGTCGTCGGGAAGACACTCGAAGAAGACCCCTGCGGCCCCGAGCAGCAGCGACTCCTCCCGGACCCGCTCGTAGAGGGCGCCCCCGATCCCGCCTCCCGTCTTCTGCGGCGCCGCCGACATGAAATCGAGGTAGCAGAAGGACAGGTCGGTGAAGTCGAGCAGCAGCGCGAAGCCGCGGATATTTTTCCGCTGGTCCTCGCTGACGATCAGG
>MGPV01000016.1:0-32279 GCA_001797615.1 Deltaproteobacteria bacterium GWC2_65_14 | reverse complement strand
CCGTATTTCAGGGGGTTCTGGATCTGCTCCGGAATCCGATCGACGACCGTCTCCGGCACACCCGGGAACTGCTCCCTCATGATCTGCTGCACCCGCGCGACCGCGTTCCGGTTCACCGGCAGCGCAAGGTCGTAGATCTTCCGGATCGCGAACATCGGTGTTTGCACCCCCTTCGTCCCGGGATTCCGAAACACCTTACTATATCCAAACCTCCTGCGTTCGCGAAGTACCACACTCGGCAGATTCGAAGGGATCTGAGACGGTGGGCGGTCGTCGATCCCCGCACGGAAAATTTCTGCCGGATCGTCATCGTCCGGTTCGAACAGGGGACGGTGCAGGATGTGGAGTCCCGCTGCTGGCGATCCCGGGAAAAGCGGGGATGGATCACGCCTTGGATACGTCAGCGTTGCGCGGACTGGAGCCGACGGCCGGGATTGAACCGGCAACCTGCTGATTACGAATCAGCTGCTCTACCGTTGAGCTACGTCGGCCCGAAAGTGGGAACGAACCCGGAAACCAGGAAATTACAGTAGGGGCTTTTCCTCCCCAAAGTCAAGCCGGCTCGATCTGGTACTGCTCGATGTGCAGTTTCTCGTTTGCCGTGATGTTCACCTTCATCGAGAACCGGTTCTCCAGCCGCTCGAGGAAGCGGCGGTGCTCCCCGAACATCTCCTCCGCGAGCGCCGGGTGGACGAAAAGGGTGACCTGCCTCCCCGATAACAGCGGCCCCTGCCGCTCGAGAGCACGGAAGATCTCGTAGCATATCGTCTTTTTCGACTTGAGGATCCCCTCCCCCGAGCAGTAGGGGCAGGGTTCCGAGAGGGTCCTGGAGAGGCTGTCCCGGACCCGCTTCCGGGTCATCTCGACCAGCCCGAGCTCCGAGATCTTGCAGATGGTTGTCTTGCTCATGTCGGCACGCAGGGCGTCGACCAGCGCCCGGTAGACCTTTTCCCGGTTCTCCTCGCTCTTCATGTCGATGAAGTCGATGGTGATGATCCCGCCGATGTTCCGGAGCCGGAGCTGGTAGACGATCTCCTTGACCGCCTCGAGGTTGATCTTTACCGTCGTCTCCTCGAGGGAGCTGCGCCCGACATACTTTCCCGTGTTCACGTCGATCACCGTGAGCGCCTCGGTCTGCTCGATCACGATGGTGCCGCCGCTCTTGAGCCAGACCTTCTTATCGAGCGCCCGGGCCAGCTCGATCTCGATCCCGTAGTGGTCGTAGATCGGCTGCGTCTCCTTGTACAGCTCGATGCTGTCCTGGATCCTGGGGAAGAACTGCGAGGCAAAGGTCTGGATCCGTCCGTGCTCCTCCTCCGAGTCGACGACGATCCGGTCGGTGTCCGCGGTGAAGAGGTCCCGGACCGCCCGCAGGGAGAGGGAAAGCTCCCGGTGGATCAGGGAGGAAGGGGCGGCCGTCTCGCCTTTCATGCGGACCGTCTCCCAGAGGCGGACGAGGTAGTCCATGTCGGCCTGCAGGTCGGCTTCCGTTCCCCCCTCCGAGGCGGTCCGCACGATCGCTCCCATCCCCTCGGGGCGGATCTTCTCCACGATCGCGTGCAGCCGCTCCCGCTCCGCGGGGTCCTCGATCCGCCGGGAGATGCCGATGTGGTTGGACCAGGTCAGGAGCACCAGGTACCTTCCCGGGAGCGCGATGTGGCTGGTGATCCGGGCCCCCTTGGTCCCCAGCGGTTCCTTGGCGACCTGAACCAACAGCTGCTGTCCCTCCCGGATCAGCCCCTCGATGGGGGGGATGTAGCGGTCCTGGGGGTACCTCGCCTCGTGGATGTCCATTTCCTCCGGCAGCTCCTCCTCTCCGGAATCGCTGCTCGAAAATTCCAGCTGCGGGGCGACGAAGTCGCCGGCATACAGGAACCCGGCCTTCTCCATCCCGATGTCGACGAAGGCGGCCTGCATCCCCGGGAGGACCCGGATGACCCTTCCCTTGTAGATGTTCCCGATGATGTTGCGGTCGTCCCGGCGTTCGAGGAGGAAATCGACCAGGATCCCGGATTCGAGGGTGGCGACCCTCGTCTCGTAGGGGGCGGCGTTCACGACGATGAGCTTGCTGGCCTTGGACACCTCATCCCTTTCCGCGGGGGACCGGATCGGCCGACAGCTTCTTCACGGCGAACCGCTCCGGGGGGAGCGCGACGCCCAGCAGCGCGGACGCCGCGTCCAGCGGGCGGATCCCCTTCCCCGACCCATGGACGATTGTAATCGAGAGCCGGCCTTCCTTCATCAAAAAACCGGTCACGATCCGGCGGATGTCGGTCTCGGATCTTTTTCCCTCCCGCTCGACCGCGACCGGAAACGCTTCGGAGGAGGAGAGCCGCTCCCAGGCCTGCGCCGCGGACCCGGGGGTGACCCCCTCGGGAAACCGTTCCGGGGAAACCGGGGCGACGGCGTAGACGCAGGAGAGGTCGAACGCGGACAGGCGCGGGCTGCCGGGAGGGACCTGCCGGACCTCGCCCAGGGAGATCCCGGCGGGCAGGCAGGGGGCGATCCGCCTCTGCGCATCGGAGACCGGCACCGGCAGGGTGAACTCCACCTCGAGGACCTCGGCGAGGCTCTCCGCGCCGACCGGCAGGGCGGGAGAGAAGGAAAGCCGCGGCGCCGGATTGAACCCCCGGCTGTAGGCGACCGGCAGCCCCGCCTTGCGCAGGACCCGGCCCCAGAGCGACTGGAGCTCCAGGCCGCTCAGGTGCCGCGCCGGCCCCTCCTTCGCGTACCGGAGCCGGAGCAGGTGGCGGACCGCGGGCTCCGGTGCTTCTCCGGCCGCCGCACGGGACAAGGACTCCGCGTCCCTCTCCTCCATCGGGGGGAAGGTGATGTTGCGCAGCCCGGGGGGGCAGGCCCCGCAGTCGGAGCAGAGATCGGTCCTGCAGTCGGGGGTGGTCTCCCCGAGGAGCGTCTTCTCCCGCTCGGCGAGAAGAAAATCGCGTTCGATCCCGGCATCCACGAAATCCCAGGAAAGCGGCGCCCCGGGGTTCCGCTCCCGAAGGTATTCCGAGGGATCCACCCCCTCCTCCCGGAACGCCTCCGCCCAGAGGCCCGGGCGGAACTCCTCCGTCCAGGCGTCGAAGCGCGCCCCGAGGCGGTAGGCCCGCAGGAGCACGCCGGAGAGCCGCTCGTCCCCCCGGGAGAAGGCCCCCTCCAGCTCCGAGACCTCCGGGGACTGGAACTTCACCTCCGCGTTCCGGTCGCGGCCGACGATCGACCGGACGGTCCCGATCCGCCCGGAGATCTCCTCCCTCCCGATCTGCCTCTCCCACTGGAACGGGGTGTGCGGCTTCGGGATGAAGGCGGACAGGCTCGCCGTCACGGAATTGCGCTTTCCGTGCCGGCGCGCGACGGTCGCGACCCGCTTCACCAGATCCCCGATCGCCCGGACGTCGTCCGCCGTCTCCCCCGGCAGCCCCACCATGAAGTAGAGCTTCAGCGTCTGCCACCCGTTGGCGTAGATGAACTCCGCGGCGCGCAGGAGGTCGTCGTCCCCGATCTCCTTGTTGATCGCGCGGCGGAGGCGCTCGGTGCCCGCCTCGGGGGCGAGGGTGAACCCGGTCTTGCGGACCTTCCGGATCTGCCGGACCGTGTTCTCCCGGAGGGCGTCCAGGCGCAGCGACGGCAGGGAGACCGAGATCCTCTCCGGGGCAAGCGTCTCCATCGCCTCCGTGACCAGGCGGTCGATGCATCCGTAGTCGGCCGCGGAGAGGGAGAGGAGGCCGACCTCGTCGTACCCGGTCTTCGGTGCCGTCTCCTGCAGGTAGCGCAGCAGGAGAAGGGGGTCCCGCTCCCGGAGCGGACGGTAGACGTATCCGGCCTGGCAGAACCGGCATCCCCGGGTGCAGCCGCGGGAGATCTCGATGCTGAGCCGGTCGTGCACGACCCGCATGGCCGGAAGAATCGGGGAGGAGAGCAGCGGCGACTTCGCGAGGTCGGGGAGGACCCTGCGCGCGACCCCCGTCGAGATCCCCGGGACGTACACCCCCGCGATCCGCGCCAGCCCGGCGAGCAGCCCGGCCCGGCTTCCCCCGTCCCGTTTTCGCCGCTCGACCTGCAGGACGATGTCGAGGACCGCCTCCTCGCCGTCGCCGACGACGAGGGCGTCGAAGAACGGGAGCACGGGGGCCGGGTTCAGGGTGCAGACCCCTCCCCCCAGCACCAGAGGGTCCTCCTCACGCCGATCGCTGGCCGTAAGGGGAATCCCGGCGAGATCGAGCATGGCGAGCAGGTTGGTGTAGGTCAGCTCGTAGCAGAGGGAGAAGCCGAGAATGTCGAAATCGGCCGCGGGACGGGCGCTTTCGAGGGAGGAGAGGGGGAGATCCCGGGACCGGAGGTGCTCCTCCATGTCTCTCCAGGGAGCGAAGACCCGCTCGCAGAGGGTCCCGGCCCGATGGTTCAGGATCTCGTGGAGGAGCAGGATCCCCAGGTGGGACATCCCGATCTCGTAGACGTCCGGAAACCCGAGGAGGATCCGGACCTTCGCCTCCTCCCACGGGATCCGGGAAGGCCTCACCTCGCAGCCGCTGTACCGCGAGGGTTTCCGGATGGAGGGAGGGAGGAGGTCCATGGCGTCGGCTGCTCCAAGATCATTTTGATAAAACCATGCATTCACGGTACAGTAACCGGATGACGACTCCGACGGGAGTGGCCGGGTAGTGCGTCTGCTCTGGAGCCAGGGTGCCGAATTCACGTTCCGTCCGAAAGAATTCTTCGGCCGCGAGGAGGAACTTTCCGCGCTGCTCCGGGTCTGCCTGGAGGGAAAAGCCGGCATCGGCGCTTCCGTCCTGATCTACGGTCCTCCGAACATCGGGAAGTCCTCGATCCTGCTGAAGCTGAAATCGGAGCTGTTGACCCTTCCGGACGCGGCCGCCCCCCCCCGGCCGTTCCCGTTCTACTTCTCCTTCAGCAAGATCCTCTCGCACCCGCTGGCGCTCTCCCAGCAGTTCTTCCAGGAATACCTGTGGCAGCTCCTCTCCTTTCTCGGGGAGCCGCCGCCGGCCGGGTTCGATCCCGAGGCGATGTGCGAAAGCCTGGGAATCCACGGGTATGCAGAATGCCGGGACTTTCTCGCCGCCCATCGACGCTACACGGCGGCGGGGGACGGGCTCTCCGCCCTCGCGAACGCCGTCTCCTACCCCTTCACCACGGGAGGGAAGGACTTCTACCCGGTGTTCCTCTTCGACGACTTCCAGTATACGATCAAATTGCAGAACATTCCCGACGGGGCGATATTTTCCATCCTGCGCCCCTTCATCAAGTCGGGGCACTATCCGATCGTCGTGTCCGGATCCTCCCCGGGGCATGTCTCCTCGTCGCTGAAGCGGGAAGGGCTCTACGGGGCCTTTCAGCTGATCGAGGTCGGGGGACTCGCCCCGGACGCCTCCCTGCGGGCGTGGGGCCCGCTTTTCGAGCGCCGCAGGATCCAGGTTCCGGAGTCGATGCTTCCACGCGCTTCCGCGAGGCTCGGCCACGTTCCGATCTACCAGCGGATGTTCGCGGAGGAGATCTCCTTCCGGAACGTCCGGGTCTCCGACGAGGTCGGACTCGAAAATCTCTACGCCCTCTCCGTGACCGAGGGGAAGATCAACCGGTACTGGCGGGAGTTCTTCGAGAATGCCTTTCCCGACCGGGCGGTCCGGGTCCGGGCGATCCGGTTCCTGAAGCGGGTCCTGTGCGACCAGTTCCCGATCGATTCCTTCGAGGGGGCCGTCGCGCTGATCGGGGGGGATCCCGGGGAGGGGAGCAGGATCCTGTCGAGCCTGGAGTTCAAGGGGCTCCTGAAGTCGGACTTCGAGTATCTCCGGTTCGTGGAGGATCCGGTCCTCGCCGACTTTCTCTATTGGGCCTTCGAGCGCGGGATGCTCGGAAAGAGCTCCTCCCAGGTGGCGGCTTCCATCGTGCAGGGGAAGATCGCCCGCGCCGGCCTCGAGGCGGGGTGGGGGGAAAGCGAGCAGCGTGCCGCGGTGGTCAAGGAGATGATGCGCAGGTGGGACTGCCGCGAGGTGCCGGCCCTGCTGTTCGACTTCGGGAGCTTCCGGGAGAAGTTCGGGGGGCGGGGGCTGCTCGAGGTGGTGATCGGCCTGGAGGAGGAGCAGGAGAAGGTCCGGCTCCCCAAGATCAGCTCGGTGTCGACGGGATACCGGACCCGCCGGGGAGGGACCCGGTTCGACTTCGACCTGGTCGCCTACGGCTTCCTGGAGGCGGACTTCTCCGAGGAGAACCTGGTGCTCTGGGCCGTGGACATGCCGCCGGAAAGGGGGCTTTCCCCGGCGATGCTCGAGCATTTCGAGAACCGCTGCCGTCTCCTTTCCCTGGAGAAGGCGCTTCCCCCCGGCCGGCTCGAGAAGTGGATCCTCTTCGAAGGGAGCGTGGAGCCGGCCGCATTGGAATACGCGGCCCGCAACGGGATCCGGCTGACCCACCGCTCCCAGTTGCGCCTCTTCCTGAACCTGTTCGGGATGGAGGAGATGGAGCAGCCGCCGGAGCTCCGAAAGGCGCCGGAGCCCGTGGCGGACGCGCAGCCGCTGGAGTTCGAGCTTGTGCTGCCGATGAAGGCGGACACGGAGGTGGTCGCCGCACGGGTGGCGGAAGAGGTGGCGGCCTACGCCTCGGTGGACAAGGACACGGTGGACCGGGTCAAGATGGCGATCATCGAGGCCTGCATCAACGCCTTCGAGCACAGCGGGTCGGGCTCGGGAAAGGTGCACCTCCGGTACATCCTCTCCCCGGAGAAGATCGAGCTGTTCGTCCGGGACGACGGGACAGGGTTTCGCTCCGGAAAGCAGGCCGCCGAATCGAAGCGGAACCGGGGGTGGGGACTGAAGCTGATCCGCGAGCTCGTCGACGAGGTGGAGATCGAGACGGGGGAGGCGGGAACGACGGTGCGGATGATAAAATACCTCCGCCCCGGCGGGGAGACGGAGGCGGGCGGTCCACCCGCCCGGGAGGAGTGAGAGAGTGAGCTATCTGACCGTGAGGACCCGGGACGCCGGGAACGCCGTGGTGGTGTATGTCGATGGATACCTCAACAGCCTCCTGGGAGAAGAGGTCGAGCGGGTCGTCCAGGAGCTGCTGAACACCGGGGGGCAGCGGGTGCTCCTGAACTTCGGGGAAACCCGGCTGATCAACAGCATCGGGATCTCCTTCATCATCGGGGTCGTGGAGAAGATCCTGGAGCGGAACGGACTGCTGGCCTTCTGCTCCCTGAGCCGCATGAACCGGGAACTGTTTCAGATGACGGGGGTCGCGCGCTACGTGCGGGCCTTCGATACGGAGGACGATGCCCTTGCCTATTTCGGACAGCATTCCTGAGCGTTCCACGAACGGATCCCGGCTTCCCGCCGATGGGGGGGAGCGCGCCCGTTTCAAGCTGCGGGCGCTGCGCGATTTCACCTTCGGGCTTTCCCATGCGCGCGATTTCGACGAATCGCTCCGCCTCGCCCTGATGTCGATCCTGGGGACCTTTTCGATCCCGAAGGGGGTGCTCTTCCTGCACGAGGGGGGGGAGTTCCGGGCGCGGGTTTCCCGCGGGCTTCCCCCGGGGATCCCGCCCCTGGAAATGTCGGCGGAACTGCTGGCCTACTTGCGGCGGGCGCGCCAGCCGGTCCTGGTCGGACGGCGGGACGCCCCGGCGGCGGTGCGCAGGGTGGCCTCCGCGGTGGAAGAGGCGGCCCCCGCCTTCTCCCCGGAGATCTTCTGCTCCCTCGGCACGCGGAAGGGGGTGGTGGGGATCCTGCTCCTGGGGCCCACGCTGACGGGAAAGGCGCCGACCGTCCGGCAGCGGGAAACGCTGGGGGTGATGGCCTCCTTCCTGTCGGCGAACATCTCCAACCACGGCGTGGTCCTCGAGATCTCCGCGCTGAACGATGTGCTGCAGGTGCAGGTGCGGGAGAACGAGAAGCTGCTCCGCTCGATGGAGGAGATCTACCTCGATACGATCCGGGCGCTGGCCGCGGCGATCGACGCGAAGGATCCGTACACCCGGGGCCACTCGGAACGGGTGGCGAAAATCTCGGTGGCGATCGCCAGGACGCTGGGCCTCCCGGACACGGAGGTCCAGGCGATCCAGGTGGCCTCTCTCCTCCACGACGTGGGGAAGATCGCGACCGACCGGGCCGTGCTGACGAAGGCGACGAACCTGAGCCGTTCCGAGGAGCGGGAGCTCCAGCGGCACCCCCGCACGAGCTACGACATCCTCACCGAGATCCGGTTCCCCTACCCGGAGGTGGCGCGCCTGGCGCGGCATCATCACGAGCGGCTGGACGGGGCGGGGTACCCGGACGGGAAGCGGGGGGAAGAGATCCCCATCGGCTCGCGCATCATCGCGGTGGCGGACGCCTTCGACGCGATGGTGTCCGACCGCCCGTACCGGCGCTCCCTTCCCCTCATGCACGCGCTCCGGGAGATCCGCGGCGAGCTCTCCCGGCACTTCGATTCCGATGTCGCCGGCGTCTTCTTCCGGATCCTCCGCGGCGAGCTGAACGGGGAGAAGGGGGCCCTGGGGCTGTTCCGGGGGAACGGCTTCGACGCCTGCCGGGGGGAGGCCCTCGAGTTCTTGGGCCAGATGATCCGGGAGCTACGCTAGGTCGGAGAGGAGCGCCCGGAGGTTGTCGACAGCGCGCGGGAAGTGCTCCCTCCGGTGCGGCTCGACGGTCAGGATGGGGCGCGCACCCGCGTCCACCGCAGCGAGGATCACGCCGCGGAAGTTGATCGATCCCTCCCCGATCGGGAGATGGTCGTCCCGGAGTCCACGGTTGTCATGCAGGTGCATCTCTCCCAGGGCCGGGGCGAACGCCTCCACCCACTTCTGGATCGGGAGCCTCGAAAACAGGGTGGCATGCCCCGGATCGCAGCAGAAGCCGATCCGCTCCGATCCGACCGCCTCCCGTAGCCGCAGGAGATGGTCGGGGATCTCGTCGAACACGTTCTCCAGGAAGATGCTCACCCCTGCCGTTTCCGCCGCTTCGGCCACCTCGGAATAGGTCTTCCTCGCCTGTACGAGCCACCGGTCGGGCTGGAAGTCGAACATCCACTCGGAGTAGCCGCCGTGCATGACGATCCCGGCGGGCCGGAAGAGGGGGGCGAGGGCGATCGCCTGCTTCAGGCGGCGGACGGTCAGGCGACGGACCTCCTCGTCGCGCGCTCCGGCGCACAGGTCCTCGAACGGGGCGTGAAAGGTGAGGGAGGAGACGCCTGCGGCCTGCAGTGCCTCCGCGGCCGCTCCGGCCCGGGCGGGGGTGAGGGAATCGAGCGTCTCCGCGGACAGGTAGATCTCCGGGCCGACCCGGTGTTCCGCCAGCAGCGCGCAGGTTTCGCCCCGCTCGAGCATGGGAAAGGGGACCGTGCTGTGGATCGTCCAGGCCATCCGTTCCTCCCGGAATCCTTCGACAGGATGCTGGATTGCGGAACATCCGGGAGAAGATACCGCACGGGGGAGCCCCGGGCAAGGGGAACCTCCGGAGGACAACGGACGAATTACCTTGACAGGTTTTTGTATACTGCATACATTGGCGGTCAGTGAGGCGAAGGACCGGAAGATGCAGAAGCTGAGGATCAGCATCGACAACCACATGACGCTCCGGGAAAAGATCGTGGAGACGATCCGGGGCGCGATCGTGAACGGGCAGCTGCCTGCCGGGACACGGGTGGCCGAGCCGGACCTCGCCGAGAGGTTCGGAATCAGCCGGACCCCCATCCGGGAGGCCTTTCGCCAGCTCGAATCGGAGGGGTTCATCACCGTCGTTCCCCGGAAAGGGGCCGTCGTTGCCTCCTTTTCCTCCAAGGATGTCTCCGACTTCTACGACCTGAAGGCCCTGCTGGAAGGCTACGCCGCCCGCTGCGCCGTCAAGACGCTCACCGACAAGGAGATCGCCCGGATGGAGGCGGTCAACCGCCAGATGGAGACGGCGGCCGGGAAGCGGGATCTCCGCAAGGTTCTCCTGCTGCACAACGAGTTCCACGACATCTTCCTGAAGGCCTGCGGGAACGAGAAGCTGCACTCCATCATCCAGGGGATGGTGATGCAGTTTCAGCGGTACCGCCTGGTCCTGGCGATGCCGGGGAGGATCGAGGGGTCCATCGGGCAGCACCAGGAGATCGTCGAGGCGTTCCGGAAGAAGGACGGCCACCTGGCGGAGAGCCTCGTGCAGAAGAACGCCCTGTACGGGAAGAAGATCCTCCTCCGGGAACTGGCCAAGGGCTGACCCGGGGGCTTTGATGACCGGCCCCGAAGCGCTCCGCAACCTTCCTTCCGTTTCGCATCTCCTGGAGACCGACGAGGTCCGTTCGCTCCTTGCGCGCCATCCGCGCGCGGTGGTGGTCGGGGCGATCCGCAGGATCCTGGAACGGCTCCGGGAGGAGGCGACCGGGGGGGGCGGCGCCGCGCACCGCCGCGCGGAGTGGTCCTCCCTGCTCCTCGCGCGGCTTCCCGGGGAGATCCGGTCCGGCGAGGAGATCCCCCTCCGCCGGCTGATCAACGCCACCGGCGTGGTGATTCACACCAACCTCGGCCGCGCGCCTCTCCCCGAGGAGGCGGTCCGGGCCCTGGCGGAGGTCGCGGCCCGCTACTCCAACCTGGAATACGACCTGGAGACCGGGGCCCGCTTCCGCCGGCTGGCCCACGTGGAGGAGATGCTCCTCGAGCTTACGGGGGCCGAATCGGTTCACGTCGTGAACAACAACGCGGCGGCGGTGCTGCTCTGCCTCGCGGGCGTCGCGCGGGGGCGCGAGGTGATCGTGAGCCGGGGGGAGTTGGTCGAGATCGGCGGCTCCTTCCGGATCCCCGACATCCTGGCGGAGAGCGGGGCGACGCTGGTCGAGGTCGGCACGACGAACCGGACGCGCCTGTCCGATTACGAGCGCGCGGCCGGGCCACGCACGGCGATGCTGCTGAAGGTGCACCGGTCGAATTTCCGCATGTCGGGGTTCACGGAGGAGGTGACCGCCTCCGAGCTGGCCGTTCTCGGCGACCGGATCGGGATCCCCGTGATGGAGGACCTCGGGTCCGGGGCCCTCTTCGATTTCCAGGCCGCGGGGATCCCGGGAACCCCCACCGTGCGGCAGGCGCTCCGGCAGGGGCCCGGCATCGTGACGGTGAGCGGGGACAAGCTGCTCGGGGGGCCGCAGGCGGGAATCATCGCCGGGAGAAGTGCCCTGGTCGACCCGCTGAAGCGGCATCCCCTCTCCCGGGCGCTCCGGATGGACAAGCTCTGCCTGGCCGCCCTCGCGGCGACCCTGAGACTGTACGCCGACGAGAGGCGGGCAGCCGCGCGCATTCCGGTCCTGCGGATGATGCTGGAGGAGGAGAAGGACATTCGCGCAAGGGCGAGGCGCCTCGTCCGCAGGGTGAACCGGGAAGCCGCACGGGCGGTCCCGGAGGGGAGTGGGAGCGGCGTCACCCTCTCCCTGGAGCGGGGGACCTCCTACCCGGGAGGGGGGGCGATGCCGGAGGTCGGGATCCCCACGATCTGCATCGCCGTGTCCCTCGCGGCGGTTTCCCCGGGGGAGCTGGACGCAAGGCTACGGAAGGGGAACCCGCCCGTGGTGGGACGGATCGGGAACGGCCGGTTCCTCCTCGACATGAGGACGGTCCGGGACGCGGAGGTGAAAGAGCTCTCGGCGGCGCTGGCCGCGCTGCGGGAATGAGGGCGGAGGTCGCCCCGAAGGGGATTGACCTGCGCCGCCCGGGTGCCGTAAGGTAGATCGGAATGCCAGGGATCGGAGGTCCGATGCTCAACACCGGGGTGCTCGTGCTGAACAGGGCCTTTTTCCCCGTGCACGTCACGAGCGTCCGTCGCGCCTACTGCCTCCTCTATTCCGGAATCGCCAAGGCGATCAACTCCCGCTACGAGATGTTCGACTTCCAGTCCTGGAGCGAGCTGTCCGTCCACGCAAACGACGAAACGGTCGGACTGGTCGGCCGGATGATCCTGGTCCCGAGGGTCGTCGTCCTCACCGCCTTCGAACGGATCCCCCGGCGGAACGTCCGGTTCAGCCGCCGGAACATCTTTTTAAGAGACCGGAACAGCTGCCAGTACTGCGGGAAGTCGTTCCCGACGAGCGAGCTGAACCTGGACCACGTGGTCCCGAAGTCCCGGGGGGGGATGACCTCGTGGGAAAACATCGTCTGCAGCTGCGTCGGCTGCAACAAGCGGAAGGGGGGGAACCTTCCGGAAGCGGCCGGAATGCGGATCATCGGGAGGCCCGGGAAGCCCCGGTGGGCCCCCCGCTACGCGTTCGCCCCCCGGGGGAACGTGCACCGGGAATGGATCCCGTTCCTGAACCTCGTCGACTTCACCTACTGGAACCTCGAACTCGAACATTGAAGGAGTCGCTCCTCTTCATCGTCGGCAATCCCCTGTCTCACACGCTGAGCCCCGCGATGCACAACGGCGTGATCGCCCGCCGGAAGCTTCCCCTGCGCTACGTGGCGGTCGAACTGTCCCCGGCCGCCCTTCCCGGGTTCCTCCGCGTCGTCCGCTCCGCGAACTTCCTCGGGGGGAATGTCACGATCCCTTTCAAGGAGGAGGCGGCCGCCCTGGCGGACGAGCGGTCCGACGCGGTCCGGTTCTGCGGGGCGGCGAACCTGCTCCGAGTCCGGAACGGACGGATCCTGGCCGGAAACACCGACGGCCCGGGGTTTCTCGACGCCCTCGCGGAGCAGGGGTGGGGGCGACGGTTCCGCCGGGTTCTGCTGCTCGGTGCGGGAGGGTCGGCCCGCGGGATCGCCTACTCGCTGGCGCGCGCGGGGACCCGGGAGATGGCGATCCTGAACCGGAACCCGCTGCGGGCGGATCGTGTCGCCGAAACGCTCTCTTCCGTTTTTCCCCGGATGAAGCTCTCCACGGGAGGCCTCTCCCGCCGGAGCATCCTCCGCGAGTTCCCAGAAACCGATCTGGTCGTCCAGGCCACCTCCCTCGGCATGAGGCGGGAGTGGAGCATTTTCCCGGTGGAAGGGGTAAAGGCGGAGACGAAGGTGGCCGATATAGTCTATCGAAGGGGGGGGACCGCCCTCGTGAGAGCCTTGCGGCGGCGGGGGGTCCCCGCGGTGGACGGCCTGCCGATGCTGGCCTGCCAGGCGGCGAGAAGCTTCGCGGCCTGGACCGGGAAACGGATCGGGGCGGCGGAATTTCTTGCTTTTGCGCGCGGGGCCATTTCCGCGAGGGGTGGAGGGTTGGCGCTTGACAGGGACCCCGGGGAATTATAAATTTAACGTAATTTAGGTATAATTAGGTGCATTTGAAATGTCGGTGATGGCCACAAAAATCGGTGAGATGCTCCTGAAGGGGAACCTGATCACCACGGATCAGCTCCGCAGCGCCCTCGAGGCGCAGAAGCGGAGCAAGGAGCGGATCGGGACCGTCCTCGTCAAGGCGGGAGCGATCAAGGAGCCCGAACTGCTTTCCTTCCTGGGCCGGCAGTTCAACATTCCCGTCGTCGACCTCTCCAAGTACGAGATCAACCCCGAGGTGGTCCGCCTCCTTCCGGAGGACATGGTCCAGAAGCACCTGGCCCTGCCGATCAACCGGGTCGGAGCGAAGCTGATCGTCGCCGTGGCGGACCCCTCGAACATCGGGATCCTGGACGCCATCGGATTCAAGACCGGATACGGGGTCGAGCTGGTGCTCGCCTCCGAGAAGGACATCTCCTCCGCGATCAACAAGTTCTTCGACCGCTCCCTCGAGTTCAAGGACATCATTTCGGAGCTCGACGAGGAGCTGGAGGTCGTACGGGAGGAGGAGGTCGACATCGGCGAGCTGGAGCGGGGGGTGGACGACGCCCCCGTCGTCAAGCTCGTGAACTTCATCCTGACCGACGCGATCAAGCGGCGGGCCTCGGACATCCACATCGAGCCCTACGAGAAGGAGTTCCGCATCCGGTTCCGGGTCGACGGGGTGCTCTACGAGGTGATGCGGCCGCCGCTGAAGATGCGGAACGCCCTCTCCTCGCGGGTGAAGATCCTCGCGAGCCTCGACATCGCGGAGCGCCGCCTTCCCCAGGACGGCCGGATCAAGCTCAAGATCGGCAAGGGGAGGGAGATGGACTTCCGCGTCTCCGTCCTTCCGACGATCTACGGCGAGAAGATCGTGCTCCGCCTGCTGGACAAGAGCACCCTGCAGCTCGACATGACGAAACTCGGCTTCGAGAAGGAGCAGTTGTCGCACTTCACCGAGGCGATCCATCGCCCGTACGGGATGGTCCTGGTCACGGGGCCGACCGGGTCCGGGAAGACCACCACCCTCTACTCCGCCCTCTCGGACCTGAACAAGACCAGCGACAACATCTCCACCTGCGAGGATCCGGTCGAGTTCAACTTCGCGGGGATCAACCAGGTCCAGATCAAGGAGGAGATCGGGCTCACCTTCGCCTCGGCGTTGCGCTCCTTCCTCCGGCAGGACCCGGACATCATCATGGTGGGGGAAATCCGGGATTACGAGACGGCGGAGATCGGGGTCAAGGCGGCCCTCACCGGCCACCTGGTCCTCTCCACGCTCCACACGAACGACGCGCCGAGCACGATCTCCCGGCTGCTGAACATGGGGATCGAGCCGTTCCTGGTGACCTCCTCCGTGAACCTGATCCTGGCCCAGCGGCTCTCCAGGCGGGTGTGCGGGAACTGCAAGGAGGAGATCAAGATCCCGCCGAAGGCGCTCACCGACGCCGGGATGAAGCCGGAGCGGCTGAAGTTCGTGCGGCCCCTCCGCGGGAAGGGCTGCGACGAATGCAACGAGACCGGATTCCGGGGACGGGTCGCCCTCTACGAGGTGATGCCCTTCCGGGATGAGGTCAAGGACCTCGTCCTGCGCGGGGGCTCCGGCCTCGACATCAAGCGCGAAGCGATGAGGCTGGAGATGAAGACGCTCCGGCAGGCCGGGCTCTCGAAGGTGGAGGAAGGGATGACCACCCTCGAGGAAGTGCTGCGGGTCACTGCGCCGGATTAGCCGGCTCAAGGAGAGGCATCCATGCTATCCATGCACGAACTGCTCAGCGAGATGTACGAGAAGGGGGGCTCGGACCTCCACATCACGACGGGGATCTCCCCGACGGTCCGGGTGGACGGGCGCCTCCTGCCGACATCATCCGAGCCGCTTTCCCCCCAGGACACGAAGCGCCTCTGCTACAGCATCCTCACCGAGGCCCAGAAGCAGCGGTTCGAGGAGGAGATGGAGCTCGATCTCTCGTTCGGGATCAAGGGACTGAGCCGCTTCCGGGCGAACCTCTACATGCAGCGCGGGGCGGTGGCGGGGGCCTTCCGGACGATCCCCTTCCGGGTCCGCAGTTTCGACGAGCTCGGCCTCCCGTCGGTGCTCAAGGACCTGTGCAAGAAGCCGCGGGGGCTGGTCCTGGTGACCGGTCCGACCGGCTCCGGGAAGTCGACCACGCTCGCTGCGATGATCGACAAGGTGAACAACGAGCGGCAGGAGCACATCGTCACCATCGAGGACCCGATCGAGTACCTCCACCCGCACAAGAAGTGCCTCGTGAACCAGCGGGAAGTGAACGCGGACACCCAGAGCTTCAAGAAGGCGCTGAAGTACATCCTCCGGCAGGATCCCGACATCGTGCTCATCGGGGAGATGCGCGACCTCGAAACGATCGAGGCCGCACTCACCGTGGCGGAGACCGGTCACCTGGTGTTCGCCACCTTGCACACGAATTCCTGCGTCCAGACGATCAACCGGATCCTGGATGTGTTCCCCCCCTACCAGCAGCCCCAGGTCCGCGCCCAGCTCTCCTTCGTCCTGGAGGGGGTGGTCTCGCAGATCCTGATCCCGAAGGCCTCCGGGTCGGGACGGATGCTCGCGCTGGAGGTCATGGTTCCCAACGCCGCCATCCGGAACCTGATCCGGGAGGAGAAGGTCCACCAGATCTACTCCCAGATGCAGGTGGGGCAGGCCAAGTACGGCATGCAGACCATGAACCAGTCGCTGCTCGCCGCCTATCTGCGGCGGGACATCTCCCTCGACGACGCGGTCGGGCGCAGCACCGACCCCGAGGAATTCCGCAACCTGCTGTCGACGTCCCAGGCCGCCGGGCCTGGCGCCGGCAGGAGAGCGTAGGGAAGAAGCGCGGAGGACGCGATGCCACGATTCGTTTGGGAAGGAAAGACCCGCGGGGGAAGCACGATGACGGGGGAGCTCGAGGCTCCCAACGAGGCGTTCGTCGTCGCCCAGCTGAGACGCCAGCAGATCGTTCCCGTCAAGATCAAGGCGAAGGCGAGGGACCTGGCGATCAAGATTCCGGGGTTCCGGACGAAGGTCTCCCGGAAGGAGCTGGCGATCTTCACCCGGCAGTTCGCCACGATGATCGACGCGGGCCTCCCGCTCGTCCAGTGCCTCGACATCCTGGGGATGCAGCAGGAGAACGAGGCCTTCAAGAAGATCATCCTCCGGGTGAAGGAGGATGTCGAGGCCGGGTCCACCTTCGCCGACGCGCTGAAGAAGCACCCGAAGGCCTTCGACGACCTCTTCGTGAACCTCGTCGCCGCGGGGGAGGTCGGCGGGATCCTCGACACGATCCTCTCCCGGTTGGCCGCCTACATCGAAAAGGCGATGAAGCTGGCCAAGCAGGTCAAGGGGGCGATGGTGTATCCCTCCACCATCGTTGCGGTAGCCCTGGTGGTCACCCTCGTGCTGCTCCTGTACGTGATCCCGATCTTCGGGAAGATGTTCGACGACTTCGGGCAGGATCTCCCGGGCCCGACCGTCTTCGTCCTGGCGCTGAGCGTGTATACGCGGAAATACTTTCTCGTCCTCCTGGCCGCGGTGGTGGCGGGTGTCCTGGGCATCCGGTGGTACTACGGGAAGGAGACCGGCCGGCGGCGGATCGACGGGATCCTTCTGCGGGCGCCGATCTTCGGCAGCCTCATCCAGAGGATCTCCGTGGCGCGGTTCTCCCGGACGCTGGGGACGATGGTGGCCAGCGGGGTTCCGATCCTCGAGAGCATGGACATCGTGGCCAGGTCGGCGGGGAACAAGGTCATCGAGGAGGCGATCCTGAAGGCCCGGCAGAGCATCAGCGAGGGGAAGACGATCGCGGAGCCGCTGGCGGAGAGCAAGGTGTTCCCGGCGATGGTGACCCAGATGGTCGCGGTGGGCGAGGCGACGGGCGCCCTCGACACGATGCTGAACAAGATCGCCGACTTCTACGACGACGAGGTGGATGCGGCGGTGGGAGCGCTCACCGCCCTCCTCGAGCCGATGCTCATGGTCTTCCTGGGGGTGGTCATCGGGGGGCTGGTCGTCGCGATGTACCTGCCGATCTTCAAGCTGGCCGGCGTCGTCGGGGGGTGATCGGCGGATCCCGCGGCGCGGGGATGGAAGCGCACACCCGGAGCGGGCAGACAGCGGCCGGTTCGTACCCCCGGCCGGCACGGCGGGGGAACGAGGGGACGGGGCGGAACCTTCTCCTGCTCCGCAGCGGGATCACTTTCGCCCTGCTGGCCTCCGCGGTGTCCGTCCACTTCCGGGAGCCCGAGCTGATCCTCCCCGGGGGTTTCCAGTTCCTCTACGCGGCGGTCGTCCTTTCCTACGGGTGGCTCCTCGCCCGCTACGCCATCTGGGGGAGCGGGGACCTCTCGACCCCCTTTCTCTTCCTCCAGGCCCTCGTGGACGTCTCCTTCGTCTCGATCATCGTGTTCGCCACCGGCATGTACGAAAGCGTCTTCGCCTTCATGTACATCATCGTCATCCTGCTGGGAAGCCTGGAGATGTTCCTGAGGGGGGCGCTGCTCTGGGCCTTCCTCTCCTCGGCCGCCTACGGGACGCTGCTGTACCTCCAGATGAAGGGGGTCATCGTCCCCCCCGGCTTCGAGAATGTCGGGATCGCCTCCGGGCAGATCCTTCGCCCGATCCTCACGAACTCCATCGGGTTTCTGCTGACGGGAGTCCTCTCGGGAATCCTGGGGGAGGACATCCGGAGCTCCCGGATCCGGATACGGGAGCGGGAGGATGTCCTCCAGGAGCTGGAACGGTTTCACAAGTATGTCATCGAGAACATTCCTTCGGGGATCCTGACCGGGGACACGAACGGGCGTGTGAACCTGATCAACGACACTGCCTGCGGCATCCTGGGGGTCTCCAAGGAGGAGGTCTCCGGCAGGCCCCTTTCCGAGGTGCTGGGCGGGGTGGACCTGGACAGTTCCCTGGCGGAGTCCCGGCTTCCCCGCCCGGAGATCCCGTTTCGGCGCGCGGACGGCACGGAGATCTTCCTCGGATTCTCCGTCTCCCCGATGAAGGATGCGGAGGGGACCTGGATCGGGAACGTCGTCATCTTTCAGGACCTGAGTCCCGTGAAGCAGATGGAGGAGCGGGTCCGGATCGCCGACCGGCTCGCGGTGGTGGGAGAGATGGCGGCAGGCCTCGCCCACGAGATCCGGAATCCCCTCGCGTCGATCGCCGGCTCCTCCCAGATGCTGCGGGAGATCCCGGAGATCCCGGAGGGCTCGAAACCTCTGCTCGACATCATCGGGCGGGAGAGCGCGCGGCTGAACAACCTGATCTCGGGGTTTCTCGCCTATACCCGCCCCGCCCTCCGGGACGTGGGACCGGTCGACATGGCGGAGCTTTCCCGGGAGATCGTGGAGGCGGTGTCGGCGGGGGATGCCCGGGATGCCGGCGTGGAGGTCGAGCCTCCCTCCGCAGACCCTCTCCACGTGGAGGGGGACGCGGAGCTGTTGCGGCAGGTGATCTGGAACCTGGTCCGCAACGCCGTCCAGGCGACTTCCCGCGGCGGCAGGGTCCGGCTCGAACTCCATTCCCAGCTCCGCCACCGCGAACCGCACGTGGTCCTTTCCGTGACCGACACGGGGACGGGAATCGCCCCCGGCGCCCTCGGGAAGATCTTCAACCCCTTCTTCACCTCGAAGGAGGGGGGGACCGGGCTCGGGCTGGCGATTTCGCAGAGGATCGTCCAGTTCCACAAGGGGTTCATCGAGGTCCGCTCCACCCCGGGCCGCGGCAGCACCTTCACGGTGTTTCTCCCGCTCCACAAGGTCGACGGCGGCGCCGGGCCTTCCTGAGAACGGCATGACTCCTCCCCGGGCGATCATCGTCGGCGCCGGCCTGGCCGGCTCCGAGGCCGCGCTGGTCCTCTCCGCGGCCGGCGCGGAGGTCGACCTCCACGAGATGCGCCCCGCCGTCTCCTCCCCCGCCCACACCACCGGGTGGTTCGCCGAGCTGGTCTGCAGCAACTCCCTGGGGGCCGACGCCCCAAACACCGGCAAGGGACTGCTCAAGGCGGAGCTGCGGGCGTTCGGCTCCAACCTGCTGCTCCTCGCGGACCGGGTCCGGGTACCGGCAGGGAAGGCGCTTGCCGTGGACCGGGAGCTCTTCGCCCGCGCGGTGACCGGGGCGGTCCGCTCCCGGGGGAATATCCGCATCCACGAACACGAGGTCCCCTCGATTCCGGACGGACCGCTCGTCCTGGTCGCCTGCGGCCCCCTCCCCCCGGAGGCCCTTTCCCGGGACATCGCATCCTTCCTCGGCGGAGAGGGGCTCTACTTCTACGACGCCATCTCCCCGATCGTGGACGCCTCCTCGCTGGACCTGCGCGCCGGGTTCACCGCCGACCGGTACGGGGCGGGGGGCGGCGACTACCTGAACTTCCCGATGACGAGGGAGCAGTACGGGACCTTCCTGGCGGCTCTTCTGTCGGCGCGGGTCGTGCCGGCGAGGGAGTTCGAGGAGGAGCGGCATTTCGAGGCCTGCATGCCGATCGAGGCGATTGCCCGGCGGGGCCCGGAGACGCTGCTGTTCGGACCGCTGCGCCCGGTGGGGTTGCGCGATCCGCGGACCGGAAAGGTCGCCCACGCGGTCGTCCAGCTTCGAAAGGAAAACCTGGCCGGCACGATGTACAACCTCGTCGGGTTCCAGACGAAGCTGGCCTATCCGGAGCAGGAGCGGGTCTTCTCGCTCGTTCCCGGGCTTACGCGGGCGAAATTCCTCCGGCACGGCTCCGTCCACCGGAACAGCTACCTGGATGCGGGAAGGCACCTGCACCCGACGCTCGAATCCAGGGTGCGCCCCGGACTCTTCTTCGCGGGGCAGATCACGGGGGTGGAGGGGTACGTGGAGTCGATCGCCTCGGCGGTCGTCGCCGCGGCGTCGATCGCGGCGAGGGCGGCGGGGAGGGAGCCGTCGCCGTTTCCCGAAGAGACGATGACGGGGGCCCTGATGCGGTACATCGCCACCCCCCGGAAAGGGATTCCCCAGCCGATGAACGCGAACTTCGGTCTCCTGGGCCCTCCCCCGGAGGGAAGAAAGCGGGACCGGAAGGAGAGACAGGCAAGACGCGCGATCTCCGCCGCCGCGGAATTTCGCGAAAGGGTCTTTGAATATAACCCTTTGTGTGTTACATAGTTTCTTTCCTTTTTCTTTCCGGAAAGGGACGGTCACGGAGACGTGGATTCCGCTATCGAACGATTCTCCCGGTTCCTCTCGTCGGAGAGGAACGCCTCCCGGGAAACGGCCCGTGCCTATCTCCGGGAGCTGTCGGACCTCCGGTCGTTCCTGACGGAGGAGCGAGGGTGTGATCCGGAGGACGGCAGGGGTTCCGGCTGGACGTCGGTGACCCCGGCGGAACTGCGGCGGTACCTCGCCTCGCGGCATCCGGGAAGGAAGGGGAGCACGATCGCGAGAAAAATCGCGGCCGTCAGGAGCTTCTTCTCGTTCCTGATCGTCCAAGGGGAGATGCGGGGAAACCCCGCCGAAGGGCTTGCCTCTCCCCGTCGGGAAACGCGCCTGCCCGGATTTCTCCCGGTGGACGAGATGCTCGACCTTCTCCGGGCGGTCCAGCCGGAGGGGTGGAGAGGGAAGCGGGACGCCGCGATCCTGGAGCTTCTCTATTCCTCCGGACTCCGGGTGGGGGAGCTGGTTTCCCTCCGCCGGAGCGACCTCTCGCTGGAAGAAGGGACCGTGCGGGTCCCGGGGAAGGGGCGGAAGGTGCGGGTGGTGCCCGTGGGAGAGCAGGCCCGGGCGGCGCTGGCCGGGTACCTCGACGGGAGCCCGTTTTCGATGCGGGACGCGGAGGAGGGGTGGGACGCACCCCTCTTCCGGAACGCGCGCGGGGGAGGGCTCACGGCGCGGAGCGTGGCCCGGATCCTCTCCCGCTCCCTGGAGCGGGCCGGGATCGGGAGGCACCTATCCCCCCACGGGATCCGCCACTCCTTCGCCACGCACCTGCTCGAGTCGGGGGCGGACCTGCGGGCCATCCAGGAGATGCTGGGGCACGCCTCCCTATCCACGACCCAGCGCTACGCGAGGGTCAACGTCAGCCACCTGGTCCGCGCGTACGAGGAGGCGCACCCGATGGCGGCGGGCCCCCGCGGGAGGGGAGAGCGGCCCGGTCCGGGCAGGAAGGAACGGAAATGACGGAGCGGCGCGGAACGACGATCGTGGCGGTCTCCCGGGGCGGACGGGTGGCCCTGGCGGGGGACGGCCAGGTGACGATGGGAGCGACGGTGCTCAAGCACACGGCGAAGAAGATCCGGCGGCTCTACCAGGACCGGGTCCTGGCCGGGTTCGCCGGGGCGACCGCGGACGCCTTCACCCTCTTCGAGAAGTTCGAGGGGAAGCTGGTCGAGTTCCGGGGGGGCTTGCGCCGTTCGGCCGTCGAGCTTGCCAAGGACTGGAGGACGGACAGGGTGCTTCGGCGGCTGGACGCCCTGATGGTGGTCACCGACGGGCGGGAGCTGATGCTGCTGTCCGGCAGCGGCGACGTGGTGGAGCCGGACGACGGCGTGCTCGCGGTCGGGTCCGGGGGGCCCATGGCCCTTGCGGCGGCCCGCGCGCTGCTGCTGCACACCGACCGGCCGGCGATCGAGGTCGCCCGGGAGGCGCTCCGGATCGCGTCGGAGATCTGCATCTACACGAACAGCAACATCGTGGCCGACGAGATCGCGGCGCCGTGAGCGGACCGGAACGCCAGACCGCGCCGGAGGCCCCCCGGATTCCCCGGGAGATCGTCGCGGAGCTCGACCGGCACATCGTCGGGCAGCAGAACGCCAAGCGCGCGGTGGCGATCGCCCTGCGGAACCGGTGGCGGCGCCGGCAGGTGCCGGAGGAGCTCCGGGAGGAGATCGCGCCGAAGAACATCCTCATGGTGGGGCCGACCGGCGTGGGGAAGACCGAGATCGCCAGGAGGCTCGCCCGCCTTGCCCAGGCGCCGTTCGTGAAGGTCGAGGCCTCGAAGTTCACGGAGGTCGGGTACGTCGGGAGGGACGTCGAGTCGATCGTCCGAGACCTCGTGGAGACCGCGGTCCACATGGTGCGCACGGAGGAGATGGAGAGGGTGGCGGGCCGGGCGAAGGCCGCGGCGGAGGAGAGGCTGCTGGACATCCTCCTGCCGGCGCCGCCCCCCCGCAGGCCGGGGGAGGGGCCGGCGGAGGGACCGGAAGGGACGGGGAGCGACTCGCGGGAGCGGCTCCGGGCGATGCTCCGGGAAAAAAAGCTCACGGAGCGGTTCGTGGAGGTCGAGGTGCGGGAGAGCGCGATGCCGGCGATCGACCTGATCGGGGTGACCGGCGGAGGGGAATCGATCGAGGGGAACCTCCAGGAGATGCTGGGGAACCTCTTTCCGAAGCGGGTCCGCAGGAAACGGATGCGGGTCCCCGAGGCGCTCGGGTTCCTCGAGAAGGAGGAGGCCGCCCGGATGGTCGACATGGATCAGGTGAAGAGGAATGCGGTGGAACGCACGGAGCAGAGCGGCATCGTCTTCCTCGACGAGATCGACAAGATCGCGGGGCGGGAGTCGACTGCGGGTCCCGACGTGTCGCGGCAGGGTGTCCAGCGCGACCTCCTTCCCATCGTGGAAGGCTCGAACGTGAACACGAAGCACGGGATGGTCCGGACCGACCATATCCTCTTCATCGCGGCAGGGGCCTTCCACACGGCGAAGCCGTCCGACCTGATCCCGGAGCTCCAGGGGAGGTTCCCGATCCGGGTGGAGCTCGACCCCCTGACGCGGGAGGACTTCGTGCGGATCCTGACCGAGCCGCACGGGTCGCTGACCCGCCAGTACACGGAGCTGCTCGCCACGGAAGGGGTGCGGCTCACGTTCACCCCGGAGGCGGTGGACCGGATCGCGGAGATGGCCTGCGAGGTGAACGACCGGACCGAGAACATCGGGGCGAGGCGGCTGCACACGATCCTGGAGAAGCTGCTCGAGGACCTGCTGTTCACGGCCCCGGAGATCGGGGGACAGGAGATCTCGATCGCGGCCTCCTACGTGGAGGAGAAGCTGGCCGGGATCGTCCGGGACGTGGATGTCAGTCGGTACATTCTCTGAAGGGCGGGGCCCTGGCGCGATGGACGAATCGAGGATGCGGGGATATATCCAGAAGGCCGAGACGCTGATCGAGGCGCTCCCGTACATCCGGGAGTTCCGCGGGAAGACCGTCGTGGTCAAGTACGGGGGAGCGGCGATGGCCGGGGAGGAGCGGATGGCCTCCTTCGCGGAGGACATCGTCCTGCTCCAGCTGGTGGGGATCCGCCCGGTGGTGGTGCACGGAGGTGGGCCGCAGATCGACCGGATGCTGGAGAAGCTTGCCATCCCCTCCGAGCGGAAGGAGGGGCTGCGGGTGACCTCCCCGGCGGCCATGGAGATCGTCGAGATGGTCCTCGGGGGGACGGTGAACAAGCAGATCGTCGCCCTCATCCAGCGATTCGGGGGGAATGCGGTCGGGCTCTCCGGGAAGGACGGGGACCTGATCCGGGCGCGGAAGTACCGGCCCCCCGGGAAGGGCGGCCCGGGATCCACCCCGCTCGACCTCGGCCTGGTGGGGGAGGTCGTCGAGGTGCGCCCCGAGGTGATCCGCGCGCTGGAGAAGAGCGGGTTCGTCCCGGTGATCGCCCCGATCGGCGTCGGGGAGAAGGGGGAAGCCTACAACATCAACGGGGACACGGTCGCCGCCGAGGTGGCCGGGGCCCTGGCCGCAGAGAAGCTGATCCTGCTGACCGACGTCGCCGGGGTGAGGAACGGCCGGGGGGAGCTGGTCTCCACGATGACCGCGCGGGAGTGCGAAGCGGCGATCGGGGAGGGGAGCATCACGGGGGGAATGATCCCCAAGGTGGAGTGCGGCCTGACGGCTCTGGGGAAGGGTGTGAGGAAGGTCCACATCCTCGACGGACGCGTCCCCCACAGCGTCCTGCTGGAGATCTTCACCGACGCGGGGATCGGCACGGAAATCACCGCTCCGGAGCCGGAGGGGTGAGGAGCATGACCTCCGCGGAGATCACGGGGATGACGCAGAAGCACCAGATGGGGAATTACGCCCGGGCTCCCGTCGCCTTCGTCCGGGGGGAGGGAGCGCGCCTCTTCGATGCCGAGGGGAAGGAGTATCTCGACCTCCTGGGGGGGATCGCGGTCGCCCTCCTCGGCCACTCCCATCCGCGCGTCGTCGAGGCGGTCTGCGGACAGGCGAAGGCCCTCACCCATGTCTCCAACCTGTTCCACGTTCCGGTCCAGGCGGAACTGGGCGCGCTGCTCTCCGGCGCGGCGGGCGGGGGGAAGGTCTTTTTCTGCAACAGCGGGACCGAGGCGAACGAGGCGGCGATCAAGCTCGCGAGGAAATGGGCCTCCGACGGCGCGAGGAAGGGGGCCTCCGGGTTCGTCGTGGTCGAGGGGGGATTCCACGGCCGGACCTACGGGGGGCTGTCCGCCACGGCGCAGCCGAAGTTCCACCGGGGGTTCGAGCCGATGCTTCCCGGGTTCACGGCGGTCCCCTTCGGCGATCTGCCCGCGCTCGAGAGGGCGCTCGACGGGTCCGTGTGCGCGTTTCTCGTGGAGCCGGTGCAGGGGGAGTCCGGAGTGCGGGTTCATCCCGCGGGGTACCTGGGAAAAGCCTTCTCGCTGTGCCGGGAGCGCGGGATCCTCTTCGTGGCCGACGAGATCCAGTCGGGGATGGGGCGCACCGGCGCCTTCCTGGCCAGCTCGCATTTCGGGATCCTGCCGGACATCGCGACGTTCGCCAAGGGGCTGGCGAACGGGCTGCCGCTGGGCGCGGTGGTCGCGCGGGAGGAGGTCGCGGCCGCCTTCGGACCGGGGACGCACGGGAGCACGTTCGGGGGAAACCCGGTCTGCTGCGCGGCGTCGAAGGTGGTGCTGGAGACGGTCCTCGCCCCCGGGTTCCTAGCCGAGGTCTGCCGGAAGGGCGATCTCCTGCGGGAGGGGCTTCTTGCGATCGCGCGGGGCCGCTCCGACGTTCGGGAGATCCGGGGGATGGGGCTGATGATCGGGATGGAGATGGAGGCCGAGGTGAAGGAGACGGTGCAGCGGTGCCTGGCCGCCGGACTGGTCGTGGGGACGGCGGGCGAGAAGGTGCTGCGGTTCCTTCCGCCGCTGACCGTCACCGAGGCGGAGCTGCGCGTGGGGCTCTCGATGCTCGCGGAGTCGCTCCCGCGGGAGGGGCCGAAGTGAGGCGGGATCTCCTGCGGGTCCTCGATCTGACCGCGCGCGACGTCCTGGCGCTGGTCGCCTCGGGACGCGCCTGGAAGCGCAGGTGGAAGAGGCGCGGGGCGCCTCCGCGCCCGCTCGCGGGAAAGTCGCTGGCGATGATCTTCCAGAAGGCCTCCACCCGGACGCGGGTCTCCTTCGAGGTCGGGATGACCCGGCTGGGGGGACACGCCCTCTTCCTCTCCCCCGAGGACACCCAGATCGGGAGGGGGGAGCCGGTGCGGGACACCGCCAGGGTTCTCTCCCGCTACGCGGACGCCATCCTGATCCGGACCTTCTCCCACGCCGTGGCGGAGGAGATGGCGGCGTCCGCCGCCGTCCCGGTGATCAACGGCCTCAGCGACGACCACCATCCCTGCCAGGTGCTGGCCGACCTGATGACGGCGCAGGAACGGGGATTCGACCTGCGCAGGATGCGGGTCGCCTTCATCGGGGACGGAAACAACGTGGCGAACTCCTGGGTGGAGGCCGCGCACCTCCTCGGGTTCACCCTGCGGCTGGCCTGCCCGAAGGGGTTCGAGCCCTCCGCGTCGATCCGCCGGGAGGCGGCGAGGACCGGCCGGGGGGAGGTGAGGATCGTGCGGGACCCGCTCGATGCGGCCCGGGGCGCGGACATTCTCTACACCGACGTCTGGACGAGCATGGGACAGGAGAAGGAGCGGAAGCGGAGGCTCCGGGCTTTCCGCGGATTCCGGATCGACGACGGCCTGCTGCGGGTCGCGCACCGGAACGCGATCGTCATGCACTGCCTTCCCGCCCACCGCGGGGAGGAGATCACGGACGAGGTGATGGAGGGTCCGCAGTCCGCCGTGTTCGACGAGGCGGAGAACCGCCTTCACCTGCAGATGGCCGTTCTCGAACGTTGCATTTCACATTGACCGGACGAAGGAGGGATCCGTGGGCTCGGTGAAGAAGGTGGTGCTGGCATATTCGGGAGGGCTCGACACCTCGGTCATCCTGCGGTGGCTGATCGAGACCTACGACTGCGAGGTGATCGCCTTCGTGGCCGACCTCGGGCAGGGGGAGGAGCTCGACCCGGTGCGCGCCAAGGCGAAAAAGACGGGCGCCTCCAAGGTGTACGTCGAGAACGTCCAGGACGAGTTCGTCCGCGACTTCGTCTTTCCGGCGCTCATGGCGAACGCGGTCTACGAGGGCTCCTACCTTCTCGGGACCTCGCTCGCTCGCCCGCTCATCGCGCAGAAGCAGATCGAGTTGGCCCGCCGGGAGAAGGCGGACGCCGTGTCCCACGGGTCGACCGGGAAGGGGAACGACCAGGTGCGGTTCGAGCTGACCTACTACGCCCTGATGCCGGGGATCCGGGTGATCACCCCGTGGCGGGAGTGGGAGTTCACCTCGAGGACCGACCTGGTGAACTACGCCCGCAGGCACGGCATCCAGACCCCGGTGACCGCGAAAAAGCCCTGGTCGAGCGACCGGAACCTCCTGCACATCAGCTTCGAGGGGGGGATCCTCGAGGACCCCTACTCCGAGCCGCCGGAGGACATCTATGTCCTCACCCGGTCGCCGGAGAAGGCGCCGGACAAGGCGGTCTACGTGGAGGTCGACTTCGTGAAGGGGATCCCCACGGCGGTGGACGGAAAGAGGATGGGACCGGCGAAGCTGCTGGCGCACCTGAACCGGATCGGGGGGACCCACGGGATCGGGAGGGTGGATCTCGTGGAGAACCGGTACGTGGGGATCAAGTCGCGCGGCGTGTACGAGACCCCGGGGGGGACGATCCTCCATGCCGCCCACCGGGCCGTCGAGTCGATCACCCTCGACCGGGAGGTGATGCACCTGCGCGATTCGCTGGTTCCCAGGTTCGCGGAGCTGATCTACTACGGGTACTGGTTCTCCCCGGAGATGGAGATGCTCCGCGCGGCGATCGAGAAGACGCAGGAGAACGTGACCGGGACGGCGCGGCTCAAGCTCTACAAGGGGAACTGCGGGATCGCGGGGCGCAAAAGCCGCTACAGCCTCTACCGGACCGACTTCGCGACCTTCGAGAAGGAGACGGTGTTCAACCAGCGGGACGCGGAAGGGTTCGTGAAGATCAACGCGCTCCGGCTCAAGATCCGGGCGATGCTCAGGGACGGGAAGGGGAAGGGCTGACATGGCGAAGAAGAAGGCCTGGGGCGGACGGTTCGAGGGGGGAATCGACTCGTTTGTCGAGGAGTTCACCGCCTCGATTTCCTACGACGTGCTGCTCTACCGGCATGACATCGAGGGAAGCATCGCCCACGCGAGGATGCTGGCGAAGCAGAAGATATTGTCGGCGGCCGAGGGAAGGAAGATCGTCTCGGCGCTGAAGGAGATCCGGGAGGAGATCGAGGCGGGGAAGCTCTCCTTCAACCTCTCCCAGGAAGACATCCACATGGCGGTCGAGCAGTTCCTGATCCGGAAGATCGGCCCGGTCGGGGGGAAGCTGCACACCGGCCGGAGCCGGAACGACCAGGTGGCGCTCGACCTGCGGCTCTTTCTGCGCGACGCCTGCGACGGGATCGCGGCGCTCCTCGAGAAGGTCCGCGGGATCCTGCTCCGGCGCGCGGAAAGCCTGTTCGGCGTGGTGATGCCGGGCTACACCCATGTCCAGCGCGCCCAGCCGGTGCTCTTCTCCCACCACCTGCTGGCCTATCACGAGATGCTCGGTCGGGACGCGGAACGGTTCCGGGACGCGCGGCGGCGTATGAACGTCTCCCCCCTCGGGGCGGGGGCGCTCGCCGGGTCGACCTTCCCGCTCGACCGGGAGTTCGTGGCCCGGGAGCTCGGGATGGACGGGGTCTGCGAAAACAGCATCGACGCGGTCTCCGACCGCGACTTCGCCGCCGACTTCCTCTATTCCTGCGCGGTCACGATGATGCACCTGTCGCGCCTCTCCGAGGAGTTCGTCTACTGGTCTTCCGCGGAGTTCGGGTTCCTGTCGTTCCCGGACGAGCTCTGCACGGGAAGCAGCATCATGCCGCAGAAGAAGAACCCCGACGTCGCCGAGCTGGTCCGGGGGAAGACGGGAAGGGCCTACGGGAACCTGTTGAACCTGCTCACGATGATGAAGGGGCTCCCCCTCTCCTACAACCGGGACATGCAGGAGGACAAGGAGCCGCTCTTCGACTCCTCCCGGACGGTCCGGGAATCGCTCATCGGAACGGCGCTTCTCCTTCAGGGGATGCGGGTGAACGAGGAACGGATGCGGGCCGCCTGCGACGACGGCTTTCTCACGGCGACCGACCTGGCCGACTATCTCGCGCGGAAGGGGATCCCCTTCCGCAAGGCCCACGAGATCAGCGGGAAGATCGTCCGTTACTGCGAGGAGAAGGGAAAGCGGCTGAAGGACCTGAGCCTGAAGGAATTCCGCTCCTTCTCCACCCGGATCGATGAGGAGGTGCGGGACGTCATCTCCCTGTCGAACTCGGTCCGGATGCGGAAGACCCGGGGAGGGACGGGACTCTCCCGGGTGAAGCGGCGGCTGGAGGCCCTCAAGAAGCGATGACATCCCCGGTCCGGAGGGCGGGGGCGGTCCGCGGCCTCCTCCTTCTGCTTCTTCCGCTCATCCTGCTCCAGCTGCCGGCCTGCGGCCGGAAGGCGAAGCCGGAGCCGCTCCGGGGAAACGCGGCCGTGATCCACGCATTCCACCCGTTCCACGCGGGGGCATTCCTCTCCTCCCGGTGGAGCGCACCGAGGTAGAGCGATGCATCATTTCGTCAGAAAAGCCGGACATCTCCACTGTGAGGAGGTGCCGCTGCGGACGATCGCCGAGGCGGTGGGGACCCCGGCCTACGTATACAGCCATTCGACTCTCTCCCGCCACTACGCCGTGTTCGACGAGGCCTTCTCCGGGATCCCCCATCTGATCTGCTACTCCATGAAGGCGAACTCGAACCGATCCGTCATCCGGACCTTCACCCGGATGGGGAGCGGGGTGGACATCGTCTCCAGCGGGGAGCTCCGGCGCGCCCTCGCGGCGGGAGCACTCCCCTCGAAGATCGTCTACTCCGGGGTCGGGAAGACGGCCGGGGAGATCGGCGAGGCGCTATCCCGGAACATCCGGATGTTCAACGTGGAGTCCCGGGAGGAGCTGGAGACGATCGACGCGGTGGCCCGCGGGATGGGGAAGCGGGCGCCGGTCGCCCTCCGGGTAAACCCGGACGTGGACCCGAAGACGCACCCCTACATCTCGACGGGGCTGAAGAAGAACAAGTTCGGGATTCACATGGGGCAGGCCTTGCGGGATTACGCCTGGGCGGCGAAGCGGAAGCATCTCGAGGTGGTCGGGGTGGATTGCCACATCGGATCCCAGCTCACCGAGCTCTCCCCGTTCGTGGACGCCGCGAAGCGGGTGCGGGCGCTGGTCGAGCGCCTCCTCCGGATGGGCCTCCCGATCCGGCTGGTCGACATCGGCGGCGGGCTCGGGATCCCCTACGACGACGAGATGCCGCCGCACCCGAAGCAGTACGCGGAGGCGGTCCGGAAAGTGTTTGCGGGCCTTCCGATCACCCTGGTGCTAGAGCCGGGGCGCGTGCTCGTGGGGAACGCCGGGGTGCTGCTCACCCGCGTGCTCTACACGAAGTCCTCCCCCGCGCCCAAGGGCAAGGGGCGGAAGGATTTCGTCATCGTGGACGCCGCGATGAACGACCTGGCCCGCCCCTCCCTGTACGGGTCGTTCCACGCCATCGTCCCGGTCGGGAAGGGGCGGCGTGGCCGCATGGTCGGGGACGTGGTCGGACCCGTCTGCGAGTCGGGGGACTTCCTCGCACGGGACCGCAGGCTCCCGGCCGTCGCGTCGGGAGACCTGCTGGCGGTGATGAGCGCCGGGGCGTACGGCTTCTCGATGTCCTCCACCTACAATTCCCGCCCGCGGGCGGCGGAGGTGATGGTCTCCGGGGATTCGTTCGAGGTGGTGCGGGAGCGCGAGGCGGTCCGGGACCTCGACCGGGGCGAGCGGACGGCCTCCTTTCTGCGGCGCGGCAAGGGACGGAAGTAGGGCGCCGCCGGGTTCCGGCGCTTCCCGTGGAATGGAATCCGGCATTCTGTTAGGATAGCGAAATATCCGAAATCGGGTGCACGCGTGAAGAAGAAGATCCCCTTTTCCAAGCTGAACGGCAGCGGGAACGATTTTCTCCTGGTCGACAACCGGGACGGCGTGATGGACGGGGCCGGCTTCCCGGAGTTCGTCCGGAAGGTGTGCGACCGGAAGCGGTCGATCGGGGCGGACGGGATGATCTTCCTCGAGCGGGACCGGACGGTCGACTTCCGGTGGAGGTTCCACAACGCCGACGGTTCCGTCGCGGAGATGTGCGGCAACGGGGGGCGGTGCGCCTCGCGCTTCGCGGCCGAGCGGGGGATCGCGAAGACGCGGATGTCCTTCCGGACCGGCGCCGGGATCATCCGCGCCGAGGTCCGGGGGCGCC
Source organism: Deltaproteobacteria bacterium GWC2_65_14 (assembly GCA_001797615.1). Lineage (NCBI taxonomy): Bacteria > Deltaproteobacteria > Deltaproteobacteria bacterium GWC2_65_14. The sequence continues at coordinate 1,419 of MGPV01000016.1, read as the reverse complement.
GCGTGAAGCTCCAGATGACCGCTCCCCGCGGGCTTGCGCGCGACAGGACGCTCACGCTGGGAGGCCGGAAGTACCGGTATTCCTTCCTGAACACCGGGGTGCCCCACGTCGTCCTGTTCGTTCCCGACCTGGAGAAGGCGGACGTCCTGGGGGTCGGCCGCGGGATCCGGACCCACCGGGCCTTCTCCCCGCGGGGGACGAACGTGAACTTCGCCCTCGCCGGGAACGGCGAGATCCGGATCCGCACCTACGAGCGGGGGGTGGAGGGGGAGACTCTGGCCTGCGGGACCGGGGCGGTGGCCTGCGGCATCCTGGCGGCGGTCCACGGGCTCGCCACCCCTCCGGTGGGGGTCCGGACCCGGGGGGGGGAGCTGCTCACGATCCACTTCGACTCCGGGCGGAAGGATTTCGGGGACGTATTCCTGGAAGGGGACACCTCGTGGTCCTGCGACGGGGTGATTGCCGAGGAAGCCTACTCTTACTGAGGGGGTGAAGCGATGTTTCAGGGGGCCATTGTCGCGACGGTCACGCCGTTCCGGAACGGGAAGGTGGACCGGGCGGCGCTGCGGAAGCTGGTCCGGTTCCAGATCGAGAGCGGGACGGACGGGATCGTCCCGTGCGGCACCACGGGAGAATCCGCCACCCTCTCTTTCGAAGAGCACGAGCGGGTGATCGACACCGTCATCGACGCGGCCGGGGGGAAGGTTCCCGTCATCGCGGGGACCGGCTCGAACAACACCCGGGAGGCGATCCTGCTCACCCGGTATGCCCGGAAGGCGGGGGCGAGCGGGGCGCTCGTCATCACCCCCTACTACAACAAGCCGACCCAGGAGGGGCTCTACCGGCACTTCCGGGCGGTGGCGGAGTCGGCCGACATCCCGATCATTCTCTACAACGTCCCCGGGAGGACCGGAGTGAACATGACGGCCGCTACCGTCGCGCGCCTCGCGGAGATCCCGAACATCGTCGGGGTGAAGGAGGCGTCGGGGAACCTGAACCAGATCTGCGACATCCTCCGGGAGACTCCGAAGAAGTTCTGCGTGCTCTCCGGGGACGACTTCCTCTATTTCCCGATGCTGGCGCTCGGGGCGAAGGGGGTCATCTCCGTGACCTCGAACGTCGCGCCGCGGGCGATGGCCGATCTCTACGACGCCTACGTGATCGGCGAGATCTCCAGGGCCCGGGAGATTCACTACCGGCTCTGGCCGCTCTTCAACGCCTGCTTCATCGAGACGAACCCGATTCCCGCCAAGACCGCCCTCGCCATGATGGGACGGATCCGGGAGGAGTTCCGCCTCCCCCTCTGCCCGATGTCGGACGCGAACCGGAAGGTGCTCGCCAAGGTCCTCTCCGACCTGAGACTGGTCTAGTGCACCGTCTCGCAAATACCTTGGCATCCGAGCGCCGCTGCAGGGGGCC
>MGPV01000015.1:7020-11469 GCA_001797615.1 Deltaproteobacteria bacterium GWC2_65_14 | reverse complement strand
GATCCTCCAGCGAGGCGAACTTTTGCCCTTCGATCAGGCGCCGCAATTCCTCCAACACCTCCGTCGCTTCCGACGGTGGCTCGCCGGAGACCTGTCGGTCATGGCAGCATTTTTTGAATTTACGGCCGCTGCCGCAGGGACAGGGATCATTTCTGCCGATCGTCATGGCGGTGCCGTCCTGTTACTTATCGGGTAAAATACGGAAAGACCCCCTCGACGCATACCGGTAAACGGAAAAACCTCTGCGGTCCAGCGTCAAAACGTCCCGAATTCCGAGTTCCTCGGCCACGGCAACCAGCGTCGCATCCGCGAAATCCATGGGGACGTGGGAATATTTCGACATCAGAAGGGCGCAGCGTTTGAGAAGCGCCGGCATCATGGGGACCAGTTCGGCCCCACCCGCCAGGACAAAATCGAGCGCCGGTTTCTGGCGGGAATACGACGGGCCGAGCAAATACACCGCCTCGGTCAGCACCGGCTCGGTCGTGATCAGCCGCCCCCGGAAATCCCGGAAACACGCGACGCACCGCTCGTGATTCCGCTCGCTCCGATCGAGCAGTGCGACGAACGGGCCGGTGTCCAGCAGAAGATCAGCCACGCCGGAACCGGCGGCGCAGATGGTCACGGTGCGCTTCCCCGAGGTCGGGGATGCCGCTTTCCACCTTCCCGATGAGATGTTTCACCCTGCCGTACGGTGAGGGCGTTCCTTCCCCCGTTTCTTCCCGGATATAGCGCTCGAGCGCGAGACGGACGATCTCCGAGCGGCGACGACGGGAGCGCCGCGAAAGCGCTTCGATCCCTTCTTCCAGTTCCGCTGTCAGGCGTACGGTCAGTTGCCCCGGCATGCCGTTTCCTCCTTTGTTCCATCCATCCCCTTGCAATGCAATTCTACCGGATTTGCATTGCATCGTCAAAAGAGATTCGACAAAGCGATTCGACGTGGTCCTGGTCGATGACCTGTCCCGCCTGGCCCGGGACAATTACCTCATGGCGAAGCCATCCGTAGCTCCGAAACCTCGGTATTATTGTTGCGGTGAGGAGCGAAGGATGGTGGAGGCGGGGGGAGTCGAACCCCCGTCCGAAGACTCTTTACTCCGGGCTACTACGTGCGTTTCCGGTCATTTCATTCTCGTCCCCGGGGACCCCGGCCGGCAGGGTTCCCGTCGGACCATCCCGGCTTGGGTTTCGCCCTTCCTCCCCCCGGGAGGGGGATTGGGGCTATCCCGTTAGGGCGACGCCCTTCCGCTTACACGGGCAATCGGCGGTCGGACGTACGCGGCTAGTTAGGCCGCGTAAGCGTAGCTATAGTCGTTGGCGACTATGTGTTCCCGCTTTTTACGAGGTCCGCGGGGCCTCGGCACGCAACCCGGGAGCATCGACGTCCCCGTCGAAACCGTTTCGCCCCCGTAGGAACACGATATCATGTTCCCGCCCCACGGGGAATCCCGGCCCCATGAGGACAGGAAAATTCTTGCCCCCCTCGGCGCGATTAGTGTAGGATACCGCAGTTTACACACGGGGCGAAGGCGGTGAACCCTACCCTTGATGCGTGCCGGCGGGCGTTTCGGCCCGCATCCCGGCTCCTCTATCCACCGCTTCCCGGACATCCCGGAGACAGGACCCCCGGCCACAATAGCGGAAATGCGCTGGGAAACAAGGCGTTTCCAGCGATCGGCACAGAAGAAGGAGGTAATCCGAGTCCATGAAGGATCTCCTGAAGAGGGTGCCCGACGCCCTGCTGCGGCTCGTCTTCATGTTCGCCGTCGTCATCGTCGGGACCATCGTCGTCGTGAAGGTCATCATCCCGCCGCACATGAAGGATGTCGCGATCCAGCATGCGGAAACGATCCGGGTGGAAAACGCCAAGCCGATCCAGTTCGCGGGGGCGGTCGCCTGCACGGAGTGCCACGACGAGCTCGTGGCCCAGAAGAGGAAAGGGTATCACCGGGATCTCTCCTGCGAGACCTGTCACGGGCCCGCCGCCGCCCACACGCAGGACCCGGACAACGTGAAGCCGCCGGCTCCCAGGGACAGGAAGTTCTGCCCGGTGTGCCACACCTTCAACCCGTCGCGGCCGAGAGGGTTCCCGATGATCAACCCGGTCGCCCACAATCCGATGAAGGCCTGCATCACCTGCCACAACCCGCACGATCCGAAGCCGCCGACAGTACCGCGGGAATGCGCGGCCTGCCACGGCGAGATCGCCCGGACGCTGTCGGTCTCGCACCATGTCCAGCTCAAGTGCACCACCTGCCATACCGCGCCGGCCCGGCACCGGGTCTCCCCGAGGAGCGTCAAGCCGACGAAGCCGGTCAGCCGCGATTTCTGCGGGAAATGCCATGCCAAGGATTCCGCCCACATGGGGGCCCCGAAGGTCGACCTGGCCGTCCACGGGGCGAAGTATGTCTGCTGGCAATGCCATTATCCCCACCTTCCGGAGGCGGAATGATGGACCGTAGATCGTTTCTGAAGAAGATCCTCTCCTTCCTCGCCGTGTCGGGAGCCGCCATGGGCGGCTTCCTCAAGGCCGGCTCCGCGGGGGCCCAGGCGACGGAGGAGCATGCCCGGAAGCTGTGGGGGTTCGGGGTGTCGTCCGACAAGTGCATCGGCTGCGCCCGCTGCGTGATCGCCTGCAAGAGCGAGAACAACGTGCCGAAGGAGCCCTTCTTCTACCGGACCTGGGTGGAGCGGTACATGATCCCGATGGAGGGGGAGGCGGTCGTGACGAACATCCACATGGGGCTCGCCCCGGAGGCGGAGGCCCCCTCGACCAAGGGGATCCTCCGCTCCTTCTTCGTGCCGAAGCTGTGCAACCAGTGCGCCCATCCGCCCTGCGTGCAGGTCTGCCCCGTGGGAGCCACCTTTTCCACGGACGACGGCGTCGTGCTCGTCAACGACAAGACCTGCATCGGCTGCCGGTACTGCATCCAGGCCTGCCCCTACGGGGCGCGGTATCTGCATCCCAAGACCCACACCGCGGACAAGTGCACCTTCTGCTACCACCGGCTGAACCGCGACCTCCTCCCCGCCTGCGTCGAGGTCTGCCCGACCCAGGCCCGGGTGATCGGCGACCTCCACAGCCCGGCCAGCCCGATGACCCGGTTCAAGCGGATGAACAAGATCTTCGTCCTCAAGTCGAATCTGAACACCGAGCCGAAGGTCCTCTACGCCCACATCGACGGAGAAGTGCGATGACCCCGGACATGGTCGAAAAACTGCGCGAGCTGCTCCCCCAGGTCACGGGGTACATCTACCCGAACGAGATCGAGGTCCACTGGGGCATCCTCATCGTCGTCTATCCCTACATCACCGGGATCGTGGCGGGCGCCTTCATCCTGGCTTCCCTCGTCAAGGTCTTCAACGTGAAGGAGGTCCAGCCGCTCTACCGGCTCGCCCTCCTGACGGCGCTGGCCTTCCTGCTGGTCGCCCCGCTGTCGCTGGTGTCGCACCTCGGGCACCCGTTCCGCTCCTACGAGATCTTCCTGACCCCGCAGACCAGCTCGGCGATGGCGATGTTCGGCTTCGTCTACGCCTGGTACCTGATGGTGGTCCTCCTGGTCGAGATCTGGTTCGACTACCGGAAGGACATGATCGTCTGGGCGCGGGAGGAAACCGGGATCATGAAGCACATCCACCGGATCCTCGCCCTCTTCTCGACCGACACCAGCGAGGCGGCGCTCCGCTTCGACAACCGGGCGCTCAAGGTCATCACCATCATCGGGATCCCATCGGCGTTCCTGCTCCACGGCTACGTCGGCTTCATCTTCGGGTCGATCAAGGCGAACCCGTGGTGGAGCTCGGTCCTGATGCCGATCGTCTTCCTCTTCTCGGCGATCGTCTCCGGGATCGCGCTGGTGATCCTGCTCTACATGGTCATCTACCCCCTGCTGGGGGGGAAGATCGACATGAAGTGCGTCGACAAGGCGATGTCCTTCCTCTTCTACGCCGTCATCGTCGACTTCTCGCTGGAGTTCGTCGACTTCATCCACCGGATCTACCAGAGCGAGGAGGAGATCAAGATCCTGGGCGAGCTGGTCATGAACAAACTCTTCTTCAGTCTGGTCATCGTCCAGGTCCTGATGGGGATGCTCTTCCCCCTGGGGATCCTCTCCGCCATCAAGATCTTCCGGCAGTTCCGGGAGAGCGACGAGCTGCGGAAGCTGCTCTACTTCGTCTCCCTGATCCTGATCCAGGGGGGGATCTTCGCCACCCGGTGGAACGTGGTGATCGGCGGGCAGATGTTCTCCAAGAGCTTCCGGGGGCTGACCACCTACAAGATGGAGTTCGGGGGGATCGAGGGGCTGCTCTACGCCCTGGGCCTGCTGGCGCTTCCCGTGGTCATCCTGGCGGTCTTACTGAAGATCCTCCCGGCCTGGAAGGAGCTGCAGCGGAAGGGGCAGGCAGAGGCGGCCTGAGCCGTCTCGGGGCATCCGGATCCAAACGGGGGCA
>MGPV01000015.1:0-6974 GCA_001797615.1 Deltaproteobacteria bacterium GWC2_65_14 | reverse complement strand
TCGGCTTGCTCCGCCACGTGATGTGCCCCGTCGCAATCGTGCCGTTGAACGGGGACCCGCAGCGATGCGGGGGATGGAGGGCCGGCATCCAGGGAGCTACTCCTCCCGGGAGGGGCGGCGCTTCCCCTTCATGGCCCGGTCGATGTCGCGGCGTGCGTCCCGCTCGGCGATGTCCTGACGCCGGTCGTAGAGCTTCTTGCCCCTAGCCAGCCCCATCTCGAGCTTCACCCGCGGCCCCTTGAGGTAAAGCCGCAGCGGCACCAGGGTCAGCCCCCGCTCCCTCGTCTTCCCGCCGAGGTAGTCGATCTCCTTCCGGCGCAGCAGGAGCTTGCGGGTCCGCAGCGGGTCGATCGTCCGCAGGTCTCCGTGGGAGTAGGGGGTGATGTGCAGGTTCTCCACGAACGCCTCCTCCCCCTGCACCGTCCCGTAGGCCTCCTGGATGTTCGCCCGTCCCTCGCGGATCGACTTCACCTCGTAGCCGTGGAGCACCAGCCCGCACTCGAACTTCTCGAGGATGTGGTACTCGTGGCGAGCCTTCCGGTTCGTGGAGATCGTCTTTTCGGCCGGCGTCTTTTCCGTCACGGTCGCTCGTGCATCCTTTCTCCGGCGATCAGGGTCAGGCGGACGTTCGCCGCCCCGACCCGCTCTCCCATCCGGGCGAACAGGTCCCCGTCCTCCCCCCCGCCGGGATCGTCGACCGCGACGAGATCGGCCGGAAGCCCCGGCTGCAGGGCGCCCGACGGGATCCGGAGGGCGCGTGCGCCGTTCTCCGTGGCCGCGCGGAAGATCCTCCGCCAGAGCTCCGGACCGGCGAGATTTCCCCGGTAGAGCCCGGCCGCGGCCCGCATTTCCTCCCAGAGGGAGAGGGAGGGAACCGACGCCAGGCTGTCGGTCCCGAGCGCGAAGGGGATCCCCGCATCCACGAAGTGGGTCAGGTCGGGCGACCCGTTCCCGTGCGCCGCGTTGCTGCGCGGGCAGAGGACGAACCTCGCCCCCCCGTCCCGCAGCTCGTCGATCTCCTTCCGGGACAGGTGGACAGCATGCACCAGGACGACCCCCTCCCGCAACATCCCCGCCCGGGCCAGATACTCCGGGACCGGCATCCCGATCCCGCGGAAGAAGGAGACCTCCTTGCCCACCGCGGGGTAGAGCCGGGACCCGACTTCCCCCTTCCCGTCGCGCAGAAATTCCATCTCCGCCCGGGATTCGGCCAGGTGCAGCGCGACCGGGAGATCCAGGCGCGTTCCCAGTTCCGCGAGGCGCCGCAGCAGGTCCGGCCCCACCGTGTAGAGCGTATGGGGAGAGACGCCCGGCGCTACCTTTCCGCCCCGCGCGGAGGAGAGCTCGCCGAGCCGGACCACGGCGGCCTCCACGGAGGAAAGGACCGTTTCCGCCACCTCGGGGAGGAACCCGACCCCCTCCGCGAAGATCCTCCCCCGGAGCGGAAGGACCGAGTATGCGCCGATCTCCGGCCCCGCGATCTCCCCCACCGCGGTCGTCCCGGAGAGGATCGACTCCGCGGCGGCCGCCGCCACGTTGCCGGAACATTCCTCGGGAGAAACGCCGCGCTTCCAGGCGATGATCCGCAGGATCCATTCGACGAAGGACAGGGATTCCCACGCCCCCCCTCCGGGAGCGGGAATCCGGGGGATCTGCAGGTGGGCATGGGCGTTGACCAGGCCGGGGAGGAGGAGAAGCCCGGGAAGGTCGACACGGTCGAACCGTCCCGGAAGATCGCGGGCGACGTCGCCGGGCGGACCGGCCGCGATCACGGCCCCCTCCGCGATCGCCACCGCCCCGGGGGAGAACACCCGCTCCGGGTCCGCGACGAGCCGGCTCGCCACGTAGACCGTTTTCCGCATCCCGGGCTTCACGGTTTTCGACCCTCTCGAAAAAACGTCCCGGGGACCGGCAAGTGCCGGGCCGGGACGGTCAGGATCCGTGTGAAGAACGTCCCTATGATTGCAGGGCGGCGACGCGGGGGCGCGGACTCCCGGACTCCACCTTCCGCTTGACGGAGGTGATCCGGTTCTTCCCGTCGACGTAGACCAGGGTCGGCTGGAAGTTCGCCAGCTCCTTCTCGTCGTAGGAGGCGTAATTCGCGATGATGATCAGGTCCCCCTTGCTCACCTGGCGGGCCGCCGCCCCGTTCAGGCAGATGACGCCGGAATCGCGCTCCCCGTGGATCACGTAGGTGGAGAAGCGGTTCCCGTTGTCGATGTTGTAGATGTGGACCTGCTCGTACTCGATCAGCCCCGCCGCCTCCATGAGCGTCTCGTCGATCGTGATGCTCCCCTCGTAGTGGAGCACCGCCTCCGTCACGGTCGCCCGGTGGATCTTGCACTTGAGCATGGTGCGCATCATGTTGTCCCCCCTCCTTCCAGGGTGATATTGTCGATCAATCGTGCGGGGCCGACCCTCGCGGCCGTAAGGATCGTCATCCGTTCCGCCCGGCCGGACACCGGCAACAGCGTCTCCGGATCCCGGGCCTCCGCATATTCCAGCGCCGCCCGCGGTTCCGTCTCGATCTCCCGTCGCGCAACGGCCGCCAGCTTCCCCGAATCCCTCTCCCCCGCGAGGAAAAGCTCCCTCGCCCGGAACAGCCCCCGGGAGAGGCAGCGGGCGGTCGCCCGGTCCTCCACCTCCAGGTACCGGTTCCGCGAGCTCATCGCCAGCCCGTCGGGCTCCCGCACGGTCGGGGCCCCGACGATTTCCACATCGATGTCCAGGTCGCGAACCATCCTCCGGATCACCGCGAGCTGCTGAAAATCCTTCTCCCCGAAGATCGCCAGGTGCGGCTTTCCGACATGCAGCAGCTTCGCCACCACCGTCGCCACCCCCCGGAAATGCCCGGGACGCCGGTCCCCGCAGAGCCCCTTCGAAACCTCCCCCATCTCGACGAAAGTCTGGTACCCCTCCGGGTAGACCTCCCCGACGCCGGGGAGGTAGACCGCGTCGGCGCCTCCGTCTCGCAGCATCGCCAGGTCCCGCTCCTCCTCCCGGGGATACCGCTCGAAATCCTCCCCCGGCCCGAACTGCGTCGGGTTCACGAAGATGGTCGCCGCGACGGCGCCGCATCCCCGCTCCCGGGCAACCCGCAGCAGGCTGATGTGCCCCTCGTGCAGGCAGCCCATCGTCGGGACGAGTCCCAGCCGGGTCCCCGCCAGCCTGCTGGCGTCGGCCCAGGACTGCATCTCCCGCGGCCGCCGGAAAATCTCCATCAGTACGAGTGCTCCTTCCCGGGGAACGTCCCCCGGCGCACCGCGTCCGCGTAGGCCCGGACCGCCTTCTGGACCGGGGCTTTCAGCTCCGCGAACCGCTTCACGAACTTCGGCCGGAAGTCGTCCAGCAGCCCCAGCAGGTCCTGCATCACGAGCACCTGGCCGTCGCAGCCGGCTCCCGCCCCGATCCCGATCGTGGGGATCGAAAGCCTCTCCGTGATTCCGGCGGCCAGGTCGGCCGGGATCCCTTCCAGCACCAGGGAGAAGGCCCCCGCCTCCTGCACGGCGAGGGCGTCGTCCATCAGCCGCTGCCGCTGCGCAGCGTCCTTCCCCTGTACCCGGTATCCCCCCATCCGGTGGATCGACTGGGGGGTGAGCCCCACATGCCCCATCACCGGGATGTCGCAGTTCACGATCGCCCGGAGGGTCGCCTCGATGTTGCGCCCCCCCTCCAGCTTCACCGCCTCGGCGCCCGCCTGCAGCAGCCTCCCCGCGTTCCGGATCGCCTCCGCGGGCTCCGCCTGGAAGGACAGAAAGGGCATGTCCGCGACGAGCAGGGCCCGCTTCCGCCCCCTGCCCACCGCCGCGGTGTGTCGCTCCATATCCTCCATCGTCACCCCGAGGGTGTCGGGGAGCCCCAGCACCACCTGGCCGAGCGAGTCGCCGACCAGGAGGATATCCACCCCGACCTCGTCGAAGATCCGGGAGAAGACGACGTCGTAGGCGGTGATCATGACGATCTTGCCGCCCTCCGCCTTCCTCCGGGCGATGTCGGGAATCGTGGTCTTCTTCAAAGTCGCCTCTTGAAAAACAGGGACGGTCCTGGCGTCCACTTGTTGATACCTCAACGTCTGTCGTGAACTGCGGTCCCTTTGTTCCCCAGATATGCCCTCTATCAGGACCGTCCCTAATGAAAAAAGCCTTCCGGAATCGTATCCGGAAGGCCGCTCTCACGCGCGCCCGCGCTCTTACGATTCCGTCTCGGTCCGGTGCTACCTGGATCCCAGCGGTATGTAGTGTTGCGTCCCCCGTTTCGCGCTCTTGACTTCCCGAAACAGCTGTTCAAGGTCGCGGGGGCTTTCCACGAAGTCGATCTCGCTCGTGTTCACCACCAGGAGCGGAGTCTCGTCATAGTGGAAAAAGTACTCGTTATAAGCATCGCTGAGCGTCCGGAGGTAGTCAAGGGAAATGTTCCGCTCGTATTCCACCCCCCGCTTGCGGACGCGGGAGAGAAGCACCTCCGGGCGGGCCTGCAGGTAGATCACCAGGTCGGGACGCGGGACCGTGGGAACGAGCAGCTTGTAGATCATCTCGTAGAGGGAGATCTCGTCCTCCTCGAGGTTCAGGAAGGCGAAGATCTTGTCCTTGGCCAGGACGTAATCGGAGACGATCCCCTTCTCGAAGAGGTTCCCCTGGGCGATCTCCCGCTGCTGCCGGTACCGGGACAGGAGGAAGAACAGCTGCGTCTGGAAGGCGTACTTCCGTCGCTCCTCGTAAAACCGTTCCAGAAACGGGTTGTTGCCGACCTCCTCCTGGACAAGCCTGGCACCGAACTTCTGGGCCAGCAGCTTGGCGAGGGAGGTCTTTCCGACTCCGATCGCCCCCTCGATCGCGATGTATCGGGGTATCTTCCGGTCGGCCATGTCCGCTCAATTGTAGTCGTCCGGCCCGGAAAATGTCCACTATATTTCCGGCGCTTCGCCTCCACCCCGGACCCGGAGAACCCGCGGGCTATCCCGGGCCGGGGTCCTTCGGGAGGGCGGCGGCCAGTCTCAGGTAGGACTCCGGGGAGACGGCCTCGGCGCGCGCGGAGGGGTCGACCCCGGACCGGGAAAGGAGGTCGCACCACCGCTCCGTGCCGCCCGGGAGAAAATCGACGGGAGCGTTCCGAAGCGTCTTCCTCCTGCGCGCGAAGGAGGCGCGGACGACCGTCTGGAGCCGGCGGAACGTCTGTCCGTCGATATCGGGCCGGAACCGGATCGAAAAGACGGCGGAGTCGACCTCCGGGGAGGGGGTGAAGCAGGTCCGGCGCACCGGGAACTCCAGCCTGGCTTCCGAGAGGACGGAAAGGTAGACGGAGAGGATGCCGTACTCCTTCCCCCCGGGGGAGGCGCACAGCCGTCCGGCCATCTCCTTCTGAAGCATGAGCACCGCGCGGGGGAAGATCTCCCGCAGTTCCATCAGGCGGAGAACGATCGGGGAGGAGAGGGAGTAGGGAAGGTTCCCGACCACGGTTCCGCCCCGGGGGAAGCTGCGCAGCCACTCCCCCCCCGGGACGGGGAGGAAGTCGGCTTCCAGGATTTCGACGGAGGTCCCCGCGTACCGCCCCCGCAGGAACTGCGCCAGGCCCCGATCCACCTCCACGGCGACCGTTTTCTCCCCCGCGTCTGCCAGGAGCGCCGTCAGCGCCCCCAGCCCCGCCCCGATCTCGAGAAAGGGAGGGCCGAGCTCCCGGGCGACCGCCACGATCTTCCTCGCGACGTTCCGGTCGTGGAGGAAATTCTGGCCGTGTCTCTTCCGGGGAGAAATCCCGAGTTCCCGCAGGAGACGACCGGGGTGGTCAGCGGGAGAACCGGGAGGCCGCATACGCGTTCAGCTCGAGTCCGGAGGCCCTGCCGGCGGACAGACGGCGTTCGCCGAGGAGCGCCACCATGGCCGCGTTGTCGGTGCAGAGGGCGAGAGAGGGCAGGAAAACCCGCACGCCGGCGCGGTTCCCCTCCTCGAGGATCCGGGACCGGAGCCGGGAGTTCGCGGAGACCCCGCCGGCCAGGACCACCCGGGGGATCCCCTCCCGCGTTGCCGAGGCGAGCGTCTTCCCCACGAGGACCTCCACCACCGCCTCCTGGAAGGAGGCGGCGACCTCCTCCGGGCGGGCCTGTTTCCCCGCGGGAGAGGAGAGGAAATTGCGCAGGGAGGTCTTCAGCCCCGAGAAGGAGAAGTCGGCCGAATCCCGGGAAAGCCATGCCCGCGGAAACGGGATCCGCTCCGGGTCCCCCGCGCGCGCGAGCCGGTCGATCTCGATCCCCCCCGGGTAGCCGAGTCCCATCCGCTTCGCCGCCTTGTCGAACGCCTCCCCCGCCGCATCGTCCCGCGTCCCTCCGAGCAGGTCGACCCCGTCCCACCCGGACACCCGGAACAGGGAGGTGTGCCCCCCCGAAACCAGGAGGGCGACAAAGGGGAACTCCACCTCCTGCTCGAGGAAGATCGCGTAGATGTGCGCCTCGAGGTGGTCCGCCCCGTAGAGCGGCTTCCCCCAGGCGTAGGCGAGCGACTTGGCGAAGCAAAGTCCCACCAGGAGCGACCCGATGAGACCGGGGCCGGCGGTCACCGCGACGCCGTCGATCGTGTCCTTCCCCGACCCTGCCTCCGCGAGAGCACGCTCCACCACCGGGACGACCGCCCGGATATGCTCCCGGGAGGCCAGCTCGGGGACCACTCCCCCGTAGAGGGCGTGGATCGTGACCTGGGAGGAGACGACGTTGGAGAGCACCCCCCCCGCGGAGTCGTAGACCGCGGCGGCGGTGTCGTCGCAGGAGCTCTCGATCCCCAGCACGCGCATGCCCCCAAGGTACCACAACCGCCGCCCAGGGCGGGTCGCACCGACACGGCGTAAGTCGCAAGGCCCCCCCCTGGCACGCTTTCGGGGCTCCGCCCGCCGCCTCGTCGACCCCCCCCGCATCGCTGCGGGTCCCCGGCTGACGGGTGCCGCAGTTGCAGGCGCCCTCGGGACGGGGCGCATCATGGGCGGAGCCA
>MGPV01000014.1:10860-12051 GCA_001797615.1 Deltaproteobacteria bacterium GWC2_65_14 | reverse complement strand
AGCTTCGGAGGGCATCCTCCGTAGCGCAAGGTCCCCATTCCTCCTTTGCGGACCTTGTGCGGAGGAGGATGGTGGAGGGGGGAGGATTCGAACCTCCGTAGGCGCTGCCAGCAGATTTACAGTCTGCCCCCTTTGGCCACTCGGGTACCCCTCCACGCCGTTCGACTGCCCTCCTTCGCTCCTTCGGCGCAACGAAAAAACCGAGCCTCGGAGCTTCGGAGGGCATCCTCCGTAGCGCAAGGTCCCCATTCCTCCTTTGCGGACCTTGTGCGGAGGAGGATGGAGCCGACGAGAGGAATCGAACCTCCAACCATCTGATTACAAATCAGATGCTCTACCGTTGAGCTACGTCGGCCAAGGAACGATCCCGCAATCCTGAACCTGAACCTGTGAATTTGATCTTATTTCCCGGGGGATGTCAACGACTTTCGCAGAAAGAACCCGAAGATCCCGGCGGACACGGAGACGTTCAGGGAATCGACCCCGGCGGACATCCCGATCCGGACCGCCGCGTCGCACCGTTCCCTCACCAGCTTCCGGATCCCCGTCTCCTCGCTTCCCAGCACGACCCCCGTCCTGGCGGCCGGTTCCCACCCGAAAAGATCGATCTCCCCGTCCCCCGCCGCCGCGTAGATCCAGAATCCCGCTTCCTGCATCGTCTCCATCGCCCGGACCAGGTTCGTCACCTGGACCACGGGGACATGCGCCGCCGCCCCGGCGGAAGCGCGAAACACCGCGGAGGTCACCGGGCAGGAGCGGTCCTTCGGGATCAGCACCCCCTCCGCACCGAAGGCGCGCGCATTCCGGAGGACGGCTCCCAGGTTCTGGGGATCGGTGATCCCGTCTAGGAGGAAGGCGAACGCCTTCTCCGGGAGCGATTCGATCCAGAGGGGCATCTCCGCGTATCGGTACTCGGCGATCTCCGCCGCGACACCGCCCCCTTCCCTCTCCCCCGTCCTGCGGTTCCACTCCTCCCGGGAGCAGGAAAGGCAGGGGACTCCCGCGGAGCGGGCAAGGCCGGCGATCCTCCCCCGCAGGGTCTCCGGAACGGACTCCGAGAGCAGGACCTTCCGCGGCGCCTGGGTCCGGGAAGAGAGGATCTCCTCCACCGGGTGGAGCCCCGTGACCCAGAGGGGGGTCATTCCGGCCGGTTCCGGGCGTCGCGCCCCCTGGCCATCTCGGCGGCGAACC
>MGPV01000014.1:7039-10850 GCA_001797615.1 Deltaproteobacteria bacterium GWC2_65_14 | reverse complement strand
CCCCCCGCCGCACCGCCTCGAAGGGGGTCACCACCCGCTTCTGGTCCCCGACGTCGTCCTCCGGCAGCCTCACCCCGGGGGTCACGAGCACGGTCCCGTCCCCGACCGTCCGCCGGACCGCCTCCACCTCCCGGGCCGAGCATACGATCCCGCCGATCCCCTCGGCGGAGGCCATCCCCGCGAGCCGCAGCACCGCCTGCTCCGCCCGCTCCGCGAAACCGACTTCGGAAAGGTCGGCGTCGTCGAGGCTGGTCAGGATCGTCACCGCGAGAAGGGTGATCCCCGTTCCCCGCGCGGCATCCGCCGCGGCCCGGAGCATCCCCTTTCCGCCGGAGGCATGCACGGTGGCGAACCGCACCCCCAGCGCCCCGGCGGACCGGACAGCCCCCGCCACCGTGTTCGGGATGTCGTGGAACTTCAGGTCGAGAAAGACCTCCCCCCCCGCGTCCCGGATTTCCCGGACCAGACCGGGGCCTCCCCGCGGGAACAGCTCCATCCCCACCTTGAACAGCCCCACCTCCCCCGCCAGGGAGCGGGCGGCCGCGAGCGCCGCCTCGGGAGAATCGGTGTCCAGCGCCACGATGATCCTCTCCTTCACGGCTCGCACTCCTTCCGCTTCGCGTGGACCGCGTCGGCGACCCGGTCGACGAGCGTGCCGGTTTCGACCCGCACCGTTTCGCCGGTCCGCCGGTCCCGGATCTCCGCGTACCCCGCCTCGAAGTTCTTCTCCCCGAAGGTGACCCGCAGCGGGATCCCGGCCAGGTCGGCATCCTTGAACTTGATCCCGGGACGTTCCTCCCGGTCGTCCAGGAGCACCTCGAATCCCCGTTCGGACAACTCCCGACCGGCCCGCTCGGCCTCCGCAACCAGGGCCTGGTGCTTCATGGTCACCGGGAGGATGCAGACCTCGAAGGGGGCGATCGAAATCGGCCAGACGATCCCGTCGTCGTCGTGGTTCTGCTCGATCGCCGCCGCGGCGGTCCGCCCCACCCCGATCCCGTAGCAGCCCATGACGATCGGCTTCTCCTTCCCGTCCTTGTCCAGGTAGTTCGCCTTGAGGCTCTCGCTGTACTTGGTCCCCAGCCGGAAGACATGCCCGACCTCGATCCCCCTGGAAAAGCGCAGGGACCCGCCGCACCTCGGGCAGCGGTCCTCTTCCGTCACCATCCGCAGGTCGGCGTAGGTTTCGGGCATAAAATCGCGCCCCGGGACGACTTCCACCAGGTGGGCATCCGCTTCGTTCGCCCCGGTCGCTCCGACGGCGATCCCGCGGACGCTGTGATCCGCCAGCAGGCGGATCGGAAGCCCCACCGGCCCCGCGTACCCGGAGGGGGCGCCCGTGAGCTCCCGCACCCGCTCCTCGGGGGCGAGCCGCACCCGGTCGGCCCCGAGGAGGTTCTTCACCTTGACCTCGTTCACCTCGTACCGGCCGGAGAGGACGACCGCCGCATCCCCGCGGTCCGACTCGAAGACCAGCGTCTTCAGCAGCATCCCCGGTTCGATCCCCAGGAAGCCGGACACCTCCCCGATCGTCCGCTTCCCGGGGGTGGAGACTTTCCGCGGGGGCCCCGCTGCGGGGCTTCCAGAATCCTTCGCTTCCTCCGGAGCGCACTCCGCCTTCTCGACGTTCGCGGAGTACTCGCAGACCGTGCAGGAGACGATCGCATCCTCCCCCGACTCTGCGATCACCATGAACTCGTGGGAGCTGCTCCCCCCGATCGACCCGGTATCGGCCTCCACCGCGCGGAAGTCGAGCCCCATCCGCCGGAAGATCCGGCCGTAGGCCTCGTACATCCTCCGGTACGATTCCGCCGCCCCCTCCTCGTCGGCGTCGAAGGAGTAGGCGTCCTTCATGAAGAACTCCCGGCCCCGCATCAGACCGAACCGGGGGCGGATCTCGTCCCGGAACTTGTCCTGGATCTGGTAGAAGTTCGCCGGGAGCTGCCGGTAGGAGCGGATCTCGCGGCGCACCAGGTCGGTGATCACCTCCTCGTGCGTCGGGCCCAGGCAGAACTCCCGGTCGGCACGGTCCCGGAACCGGAGCAGCTCCTTCCCGTAGGCCTCCCATCGGCCGCTCTCCTTCCAGAGCTCGGCGGGGACGACGGCAGGCATCAGCACCTCCTGGGCCCCCGCGCGGTCCATCTCCTCCCGGAGGATCCTCTCCACCTTCCGATGAACCCGCAGCCCCGCCGGCAGATAGGTGTAGATTCCCGACGCGACCTTCCGGATCAGGCCGGCCCGCAGCATCAGCCGGTGGCTCGCCACCTCCGCGTCGGAGGGGGTCTCCTTGGTGGTGGGCATCAGGTAGCGCGAATAGCGGATCACGGCCTCTCCTGTTCCGCGGCCGCCCGGCGTGCGAACCGGACGACCTCTTTGACGATGTCCTTCTCCTTGACCTTCTTCACGATCTCCCCCCGGACGAAGATCAACCCTTCCCCTTTTCCGCCCGCCACCCCGACGTCGGCCTCCTTCGCCTCGCCGGGTCCGTTCACCGCGCACCCCATCACCGCCACCTTGAGGGGGACCGGCAGCCGGGAGAGCCGCCGCTCCACCTCCGTAGCGATCCCGACCACGTCGATGGAGACCCTGCTGCAGGTCGGGCAGGAGACGAAGTCCGGCCCCCGCCGCCGGATCCCCAGGCTCTTCAGGATCTGCCAGCCGACCCGAACCTCCTCCTCGGGAGGGCCGGTGATCGAGACCCGCAGGGTATCCCCGATCCCCTCGGCCAAAAGGACCCCGATCCCGACGGCCGATTTCACGGTCCCGGAAAAGAGGGTCCCCGCCTCCGTCACCCCGACGTGCAGCGGGTAGTCGAAGCGGCGGGAGAAGCGGCGGCAGGCCTCGACGGTCGCCGGTACGTCGGACGCCTTCAGGGAGAACTTCACCTGCGTGAACCGGGCCTTCTCGCAGATCCGGACGGCCCTCGCGGCGCTCCGGACCAGGGCCTCCGGGGTCGGCCCCCCGTGACGGGCGAGGAGATCCTTTTCGAGCGATCCGGCGTTCACCCCGATCCGGACCGAGCAACCGTTCGCCCTCGCGGCGCGCAGCACCTCCCGGGTGCGCGCCTCCCCCCCGATGTTCCCCGGGTTGATCCGCAGGCCGTCCGCCCCCCCGTCCGCGCAGGCAAGGGCCAGCCGGAAGTCGAAGTGGATATCGGCGATCACGGGGAGCGGAGAGCCGGCCTTGATCTTCCGGAACGCGCGGGCGGCCGCCGCGTCCGGAACCGCCACGCGCACGATCTCGCACCCTTCCCGGGCGAGCGACCGGATCTGGCGCAGGGTTGCACGCGGATCCCGCGTGTCGGTGTTCGTCATGCTCTGGACGGAAACGGGGGCGCTTCCGCCTACGAGGACGGAACCGACCCGGATCCTCCGGGTCTTTCTGCGAACGATCATCGTGCGGATTACTATAAGCGAGGCGCAGGAGGCAGGCAAGCCGGCCGGGGGGCCGGAAACGGCTACTTCGGAAGGTCCTTCGGAGGTTCCTTCGGCATCTCCTCCCGGATCGTGACGACCATCGCGTAGGTCGCCTCCCCCCCGTGGCCGTCGGACACGGAAACCATCACCGGAACCTTTCCGGTGAAGCCGGCCGGGACCGGCCACCGGATCGCCCCCGTGGCGGCCCCGATCGTCATCCCGGGAGGGGCTTCCTTCAGATCGTAGGTCAGGGGATCGCCGTCTCCGTCGGCCGCGTCGATCCTGCAGGAGTACCCTTCTTCCGAAAGGAGAGCCTCCGCGACACCCTGGATCTCGGGAGGATAGTTCAGAACCTCCCTTCGCAGGATCAGGAAATTCCCGTGGGCCGTTCCGTC
>MGPV01000014.1:0-7006 GCA_001797615.1 Deltaproteobacteria bacterium GWC2_65_14 | reverse complement strand
CGTTCTTCACCCAGTCGTACTCGAAGGTCACGGCGTCCTCGTCGACATCGGTTCCAGACGCCTCGACGGCGAGGGAATCCCCCGGCCGGATCGTTTCGGGGACGATCCGCACGGAGCGGATCTCGGGCGGAGCGTTCGCCAGCGTCACCGTGTTGGAGAAGAGCATCCTCCCGCCGATCTTCACCCTCGCCTGCACCGAATCGCCCTTCCGGAACGAGTCGGTCACGAGCGATCCGCTCCGCTCCCCCGGAGACAGGTCGCCGTTGATCTTCCATTCGATCTCCCCGTCGTCCAGGGAGAATCCGGTCGCGGAGAGGGTCAGCCGGGCCCCCCGGAAGGCCACCGCGGGAAGAATGCGGACTCCCATCTCGCCCTCGGCCCGGCGCGCCTCCGGCGACAGGTCGTCCTGGACCGCCAGGTTGTCCTCCCCGGCGATGACCCGGGAAACGACGGGGGCCACCTTCTCCCGCGTGCAGGAGGTCCCGAGGAGGAGCGCGAGCGCGAGAGCCGCCGCCGGAGCGATGCTTCTCAGTATTGGTAGAGTACGGATATCTTCGCCCTCTCCGTGGAAGACGGGTTCACCTGGTTGGCGGAGAGCTCCTCGATGGTGTAGAGGTAGGGGATGTTCATCACCGTCACCTCTCCGGAGCCGGTGTTCACCACCCCCACCTTCAGCAGTCCCGTGTCCGCCCCGGAATTGCCGTCCACCGTGTCGACGATCTTCGAGTATACCCGGTAGCTCCCGAGATCGAACCGCAGGTCATAGGTGGCGAGTGCCAGCGGATCGATCGTCGAGCTGTTGTCGACCCCCGCTCCCCACGTCCCCGTCGGACCGGCCAGTTTGGTCCCGAGGTCCGCCCCGATCAATACGTTCGTCAATCCGATCGTGTCGATCCCCTTGTCCGCGACCACCTGGAGCGTGGCCTGCACCCCTCCCCGCCCCGCCTCCAGCGCCGTGTTGTACCGTTTCATCTGTCCCGAGAGGTATCCTCCCCTGCTTAGGATGTAGAGGAGGCCGCCGGTGGTGATCAGCGCCACCACGGACAGGAGGAGCACGAAGATGAGCGCGACTCCCCGCTCGTTTCTCAGGATCTTCACGTCAGCCTCCCAGGTCCTGCGGAGTCACCGAAAGGGTGTGCACCTTCCAGCGGTACTTGAGCCCGTTCCCCAGGAACGCGGCGGCGGTCAGGTCCACCGGGACCCCCCCCACGGAAATGCTCGAGACGGAGTGGGTGTAATCTCGGTCGTACTGCCCCTCGTGGGTCAGCAGGGATACCCGGACCTGCTTCACCTGGTCCCGGATCTGCGCGGCGGTGAGGCCGGTAATGTCGTCCGACGCGAGATTGACCGCGCCGTCCCCGTCGGTGTCCAGATCGTACCAGATCTGCATGGCGGCGACGCAGTCGAGCAGCGGCAATGCCGTGTCCAGGGTGCCGTCCGAATGCCGTACGACCGATTTCACCAGGACGCCGGTGTTGGGCGCGCACCGCTGGGGCACGTTCGCCGTGGAAACGGAATAGTCGGCCCGGTTGAACGGCATCCGCAGCGGATTCCCGTCCGGGCCGTCGATCCCGTAGATCACCCGGGTGTCCGAAGGGACCCCCGGGGCGAAGGCGGCCGTGTTGTTGAAGGTCGCCGACCATCCGGCCGGAACGACCATCGATCGCCAGTTCGTTCCGGTGCTCCCCGGCGCCAAGACGATCACCCGGTCGGTATTGTTCAGGTTCTCGGCGTTTGCCGGGACGGTGACCCAGGAGCGCTTCACGTCCCCCACCTGGAGCGTCGTCCACTTCTTGCACACGTCGCTCGTTCCCACGTTGGAGGCCTTGACCACCAGGTAGTCGGAACCGTTCAGCCCCCCCCCGTTCACGCTGAGGATCCCGCGGGGAGCGGTGTTCGAATCGCTCAGGATTCCGGATGCCGCGTCGTTGTAGGCCGGGATGTTGTTCCACGGGATCCCGTACCCGGCATGCTCGATATCCTTCCGGAGCAGCTCGAGCCCGATGAGCGAGTCCATCCCGCTCTGCGCGATCCGGCTCTGCCGCCGGAACTGCTCGATCGACCCGAGGAAAAAGGTGGAGACGGCGCTCATGACCAGCGCCAGGATGGCCAGCGAGATCATCACTTCGACCAGGGTGAACCCGCGCTCCCGCCTGCTCATCGGTTCCTCACGATCGTCGTCGCCTGGTGGCTGTAGGCTATCCCCCTCCGGTTCCAGCCCACGTTGACCACCACCTGCAGGTTGTCCGCGTTCAGGGTGGTGATGGTCCAGCTGGGGGTGTAGTTCACGGTCAGCCCCCGGATCCGTTGGGCGACCACGGGGCGTGCGGTCACCCCGACCGTAAGCGCCGCGAAGGGGATGTTCCTCATTGCCGCCATCTCGGACTCCGCCACGCTCACCCCTTCGTCCCGGATCGTGTTGCGGATGTTGTACTCCACCACGAGCAGCCCCGCATCGGTCAGCCCCAGGAACACGATGAAGATGATCGCCAGGGCGACCACCGTTTCGAGGAGGGTCAGCCCCCGCTCACTTTTCCTGGCAGATCGCGCCATCGTATCTCCCTATCCGGAGCCTGGTCGTCCGGATCGTGATGCAGTCGTAGTCGGGGGACAACGTGGAAACGAGCCGGATCGTCCCGGTCACCGTGGCCAGCCCTTCCCGGTCGAAGGCGAACTGGGTCACCCCGCCGGTCAGCGTCGGGGTTATGTCGTAGCCGGTTGTCGTATTCGCCACCCGGGTGTCCGAAGCCGTTTCCAGCGTCCCGTTGCCGTCGGGGGCCGTGTTCGTGTCCTCGAAGGTGCGGTACTGCCTCGCCGCCAGGTCGACGAAGGTCATCCGCTTCTTCTGCATCGCCCTCCCCCGGGCGTCGGAGAGGTCGGCGTAGAGACGCTTCGTCTCCTCCTCCACCTTGTACTTCGCGAGCCATCCCTGGAAGGAGAACCCGAGGATGACCACGAGGACCCCGAGGATCGCCACCACGGTCATCAGCTCGATCAGCGTCATCCCGCGGTTGTCCCGAGCGAATCTCATCTTCCGGTTCCTTTCCCTCTTGCCTCGCTCATCCTACTACCGCTCCCGGATGTGCAGCAGCCGCTTCACCGGCGGAGGCGGCGACAGCAGCGACAACCCCTGCGCGGTCGGGGGAACCCCCTCGATCGCGAAGGACCTCCGCCCCCCCTTGTGCAGCGTCGTGTCCCCCTGGAAGGCGGTGGCGAGATTGAGTTCCTCGACGCTCGCCGTGGAGACCTGCACCAGCGCCTTCCCCTTGAGCATCGCCGCCGCGGGTGCGCCTCCGGTATTGTACCGCACCGCCCACAGGAAGCTCTTCCCTCCCAGGGCGCACTCGTCGCCGTAGGGCTTGTAGGTGGTGAAGAAGGTCAGCCCCGCCGTCGTGGCCAGCGGGTCGGTGATCACCCGCTCGGCCCGGTAGAGCCGCGTCGTGTTGTCGTAGGTGTAGTTTCCCGAGGGTTCCAGGTCGATCTGCCACCCGGCGAACCCCGCGGAGTTCGCCACCGCCTCCGTGGGGACGCTGGCGATGGAGGTCACGTTGGTGAGGCTCGCCGCGCTGACCGTGGAAGTGCAGGAGGGATTGATGGTGTTGATCGAGGTGAAGCAGGGGTCCTTCACCCCGAACAGCGCGCGCTGCCCGGTGGCGTCGTCCACCGTCGGTAGCGTGTCGGTCCCCGCCGGCGGGATCTCGAAGAAGAACCGGCCGGTCCCGAAGAAGAGCCAGGAATTGTGGTAGGTGTTGTTCTGCAGGCGGGCCACCGCGGAGGTGACCGGGCCGACGTTGTCGATCACCAGGCTCCACTCCCAGTTGGCCGGATTGCCTTCAACCCCGGTAATCCCGGCCTTGGTGACCAGCCTTCCGACCCCTCCCTGCGTCCATTCGCCGGTGGCGCTGTTTTTCTTCACATACGGGATGTAGATGGCGTCGTCCTGGTAGTCGAGGTTGAAGTCGGCCACCGTGTTGATCATCGAGCCGGCGAAGGCGAAGGGAATTCCCGTGTCGATCGTGCGCACCAGGCTCCCGCTCTTCAGATCGACGATGAAGATCCGCAGGTTCTGGTCCGAGCGACCCAGGAACTGGAGGCTGGAGATGTCGATCGGACCGGTGGGGCCGGAGCCGAACACGGCGTACCAGCGTCCGTTCAGCGTCCGGTCGGAGGTCCCCGAGAGGTCGAGGGCGTTGACCCGGACGATCGCGGGGCCGGCCGAAGCGAATCCGAGCGCCGCGTTGGAGAACTCCCAGAGCAGGACCGGGTTTTCCGGGTCGGTCACGTTCATCGCGAAGTAGGAGGAGAACCCCAGGTTGTTCACCGGGGTCTTCACGCAATCGGAGGTCCCCCCGTTGCAGGCGGCCCCCAGGTTCCGGCAGGCCCCGCCGTTGCGCATCCCCCCGACCAGGACCGTTCTCCAGGAAGCGGCCGTCCTCGTGTCGGTGTTGTTCCCCCCGACGCTCGCGTCGAAGATGTACGGGGAGAGGTCACTGTAGAAGAGGTGGCAGTAGTCGGGATCCATCAGGTACTTGAGATAGGGCTGGGCATTTTGCGGGATGAAGGCCCACCGCTCGCTTCCGAGCGCCGAGGTGTTGTCCAGGTTCACCAGCCGTGCCTTCTCGGTCGCGGTCTGCCCGGTCCAGGCAAGCTCCAGCTTCCCGAGCTTGAAGGCGTGGAGCATCCCGTCGTTTCCGCCGGCGAACACCATCCCCCGGTTCTTGTAGGCGGTGCTGTCGGTGAAGCCGGTAAAGGAGCTGTTCCGGTAGGTCTGATCGTAGTAGATCCTGTCGTAGGTGTTCAGCGGGATTCCGGCCACGATCCTCGGCGTGGAGTTGATGATGTCTCCCAGTTTCCACACCGCGTTGTCGATCCCGTAGGTCACCGTCCGGAGCCGGAAGTCGTTCACCTGGTCGGCGTCGAGGTCCTGGAAGATGTCCTCCCCGTGCACGAACCGGATGATCTGCTCCCGTTCCGTGGTCGATGCCGCCTGGAGGTTGGCCAGCGGAACATTTGAGGCGTTTGCGACGGAGAAGGGTATGAGGCCGCTCCCGGTCGTGGTGTAGATCGTCCGGGGGCTCGTGGAGAGGTCCCGCTGCCAGAGCAGGTTCCCCGCCTCCCAGAGGTTTCCCAACTCCTCGAACCCGACCGTCGGCCGGACCGAGTCGGGGGATCCGTTGCCGTCGGTGTCCGCGTACCGCCGGACCCTGGTGACCTCGGCCGCCTGGTCGAAGAAGAACTGGGCGATGTAGTCGTTGGCGAGGTTGAGCTTGTTGTCGGCGACGGTCTCCTCGCGGATCGAGGCGTTCGAGAAGAAGGGATCCACGTAGTACCAGAGGTTCTGCAGCGATCCGGTCCAGCTGATCGTGACGTTTCCGAACCGCCTCCGGGGGTAGAAGACCGCCTGGATCAGGTTCGCCCCGCTCCCCTCCCCCGAGGCGAGAACCGACGCCGCGGTGCCCGAGGAAGCCCGCTTCAGGATGCTGGAAAAGGCGTCCTTGACCGACTGCTCGAGCCTGGCCCCGTCGGTCGCCTCGTAATAGGTGTCGGGAACGCCGTCGCGGTTCTTGTCCCACTCGTCCACATGGTTGGGGGTGTTGCTCCCGTCGATGTCCTCGAACCCTCCGTTGATCGCGGCGAATTTGAGCAACGAGGAGTTCCCTCCGAAGGCGAACACGGTGTAGAGGGTCAGGTTCTGGGTCCTGGCGATGTTGTCGACCCCGATCGCGGGGCTGTCTCGCAGGTCTTTGGTGTGCGAGAAGAGGGCGACGTCCTCGAGTCCCGCGGTGTAGCCGCCGGCGCCGCAGGAGGGGAAGGACGAGGCGGGAAAGGAAAAGGTCCCCGCTCCCCCGGTCAGGGCGGTGCTGTTGTCTACGGCGGGGCATCCGCCGCCGGAACAGTTGAACGCCGACCTCCCGGAGGCGTAGCCCACCAGGTTGGTCGGCAGGTCCCCGTCGGAGCAGGGCTCGCCGTCGGTGATCAGCAGGACGAAGTTCTTCTGGCAGATCGGCCAGCGGGGGCTTCCTCCCGTACCGTAGTTCATCGGGTCGTTGTTGTTGTTGATCGTATAATCCGCGCTGTGGTACCTCGGGCCGGTGCCACTGGGGGAATTGTAGCCGGAGATGCTCGATTGCTGGGCGAAGTCCCCGATGATCGTCCAGAGGGTTTCTCCCAGCGGGGTGTTCGCGTTGGGCCGGGTGAGGTTGACCTGGTTCACCGTGCTGGAGAGACTCTGCCCGGTGATGGGAACCTGGACTTTCCCCCCATCGTACGTATTGTAGAAGGTAATCCCCACGCGCGCCCTGGCTCCCACCACGTTCTGGAGGACCCCTTCGACCGGAACGGGAACCCGGACCGCGACGTTGTAGGACGCTGCGTTGCCGGTCCCGTCGCCGCCGCCCGAGTCGTTCCGGATCGAGAAGTCGGAGGTCCCAGACCCGCCCCCGCCGCAGCCGGCGTCCGCGGAGTTGACGTAGAACTTCCGGGTCCCGGTCCAGGGGGTGTAGAGGTCGGCGTTCGCGATCCGCTTGTATTTCCCCCGGGAGTCGCAGTCGGCGATCTCCCCCACCAGCCGGTCGTATCCCGATCCTTCGCCGGAGGTCGTCTTTCCGCCGGTGAGCACCTTGCGCAGGATGTCGGCCCGCCGCATCGTAAGCCAGTTGAGGAAATTGCCGTCCCATTCGTTGTTGGCGCTGGCGCCCTTGGTCTGCTCCCCCGCAAGGCCGCTTCCCATCTTGGGAGCGTTCGGAATAAACCGGTTGCTGGTATACCGGTACCAGTAGTCGGGGTTGAAGTACCCGTAATACTTGTAGGCCGGCCAGGCCCCGGGATCGGTGAACCCGGTGCAGGGACTGCTGGAAGAAGTGCACATGTCGTCATCGGCGGTAGTCTCGGTCGTGAACCCGTCGAAGTAGGCGAAGTTGAACATGCTCCCCGAGTTGTCGACCATCAGCATCACGTTGGGCGGCACGTTCTGGATGACGTACGGAGGGACCTGGCAGTAGTCTTC
>MGPV01000013.1:28870-33060 GCA_001797615.1 Deltaproteobacteria bacterium GWC2_65_14 | reverse complement strand
TGCGGGGTTCGGCGATTTTCTGGGCGTGGGGGATGTCCGCTTCGGGATACTGGCGCCTTTCGTGACCGTATTCTGCATGGTAGGGGTGATGAACGCCCTGAATCTTTCCGACGGGCTGGACGGCCTGGCCGGCGGGATCGCCGCGATCGCGTGCTTTTTCCTGGGGGTCTTCGCCTACATGACCGGGAACTGGCTGCCCCTGTACATCCTTCTCGCCCTCTTCGGCGCCCTCCTCGGGCTCCTGCGGTACAACACCTACCCCGCGCATCTTTTCATGGGGGACACTGGAAGCCTCCTGTTGGGATACTCCCTTTCGGCGGTTGCGGTGATGATGGTCCGGGGCGGTGAAGGGATCGTCGGCCTCTCCCCGACCACGGTGGCCGCGGTTCTCGCATTGCCGATCATCGACACGCTCCTGGTGATGGCGCGCCGTCTGCTGCACGGGCAGAACCCCCCGATAAAACGCACCTGCACCACCGCCTGCTCGAGCTGGGGTTGCCGCACGCCGCCGTTGTGACCGTCCTCTCCGTGAGTTCGGCCGGTTTCGGGTTCCAGGCGGTGTTTTTCCGGGTGGTTCCAGGTTTTCGCCGATTGGGGCGTGTGCCTACAGGTTTTCGGGGGTCGCAGCGATCTTTCGGAACAAGGGTGGCGGTGATATTTTGAGCTTTTTCAGGAGGTTTTGCTGATCGTGGGTCTGTTCCGTCCGCTGAACGCCTCCGTCATCAAGCGGATCGACGAACTTTCGATGGAGTATATCGCCGGCGTCCGGATGCGAAGGGAAACGGAGATGCTCTTCAACGACCGGCCGGTTCCCCGCTTCCGATCTTTCGAGCGCCCGGCGCGCCGCAAGCTTCTCTATCTGCACCGGGCGAGGACATTGCGCGATCTTGCCGTCCCGCCCGGCAATCAACTCGAGGCGCTGAAGGGGGGCCGGACAAGAACAGGGACGTTCCTAAGAACTCTCGCCCCAAACCGGGACGTTCTCTGGAATTCCGGATTCAACGATCGATGGCGTTGCTGAACGTTCCGGAAAGGGGAGGAACGTCCCCTCGCTTGCCCGTTTGCGACTTGGGTGAAATTGTGAGAAATTGAAACGGGAATCGTATTGAATCCGGATTGTCGGAGCGTGGGTCATGGAGAGGCAAATTAAAGTGCTCGTTGAAAAACACCCGGATGGATATGTGGCGTATCCGCTCGGGTTGAAAGGCGTGATTGTCGGAGAAGGCGAGACTTATGAAGAGGCGCTTGCCGACGTAAAATCTGCGATTCGATTCCACATCGAGACCTTCGGCTCGCGATGGTTCGGGAGAACCCCGATGGTACGCGGACACCATTGACGATGCCCAATCATGCCAGGATCAAGTCTTCGACCTTGCGGACAATATGTACCCAGGCGGGGATTTCGCGAGACGAATTCCTGAAAACCTATGATAAGTCGTGAAGTGCGTAAACCTGCGACGAGTACAAATAGGGGACGTCGCCGAATTGTCCTAAGAACAGGGACGTTCCTAAGAACTCTCGCCCCAAACCGGGACGTTCTCTGGAATTCCGGATTCAACGATCGATGGCGTTGCTGAACGTTCCGGAAAGGGGAGGAACGTCCCCTCGCTTGCCCGTTTGCGACTTGGGTGAAATTGTGAGAAATTGAAACGGGAATCGTATTGAATCCGGATTGTCGGAGCGTGGGTCATGGAGAGGCAAATTAAAGTGCTCGTTGAAAAACACCCGGATGGATATGTGGCGTATCCGCTCGGGTTGAAAGGCGTGATTGTCGGAGAAGGCGAGACTTATGAAGAGGCGCTTGCCGACGTAAAATCTGCGATTCGATTCCACATCGAGACCTTCGGCTCGCGATGGTTCGGGAGAACCCCGATGGTACGCGGACACCATTGACGATGCCCAATCATGCCAGGATCAAGTCTTCGACCTTGCGGACAATATGTACCCAGGCGGGGATTTCGCGAGACGAATTCCTGAAAACCTATGATAAGTCGTGAAGTGCGTAAACCTGCGACGAGTACAAATAGGGGACGTCGCCGAATTGTCCTAAGAACAGGGACGTTCCTGAGAACTCGCTCGACCATTTTCCGTTACAGATGCATATCTTCCAGGATTCAAGGATTCAGGTTCTTGTGATTCAGGTTCCTGTTGGCTAAGCTATATAGTCTAGTTTATTATCAAGATATCAAATAGTTAAAGCACTTGCCGACATGCCGGTCGTGGCGCTCACCGGCATGCGCCAGACCGGGAAAAGCACCTTCCTTCGGCAACAGGCGGAACTCCGGGGCAGAAGGTACGTAACTCTCGACGATTTCGCCCAGCTTGCGGCGGCGAAAGAGGATCCGGAACAGTTCGTCGCCACTGGGGAACCGCTGACGATCGATGAGGCGCAGCGATGCCCCGAGCTGTTCGTCGCCATGAAGAGGGCCGTCGATCGCAACAGGGTTCCCGGGCGTTTTCTCATCTCCGGCTCCGCCAACTTCCTCCTGATGAAAAACATTTCCGAAAGCCTGGCGGGACGGGCGGCCTATTTCACGATGCACCCCTTTACACGCCGGGAACTGGACGATGGGACGTCGGAGCGGCCGTTCCTCCGGAGATTCTTCGAAGAGCCGTCCATCACGGGGTTGGGCGAGGTTCCGCCGGTCCCGCTCGACGACGTTGCAACGGGGGGGATGCCGCCGGTGTGTCTCGGCGGCCTGCAAGACAGGGCCGGCTGGTTCAAGGCGTACGAGCAGACCTACCTGGAGCGGGACATCCGCGACCTGGGCCGGATCGGGGACGTCATCCCGTTCCGCGGGCTCTTGCGCCTTGCCGCTCTTCGGACGGGAGGCGTGTTGAGGATCAGCGAATTGGGGAGAGACGCACGCCTCAAGGCGGCGACCGTATCCGGCTACCTCTCCGTGATGGAGACCTCCTGCGTCTTCTTTCGCGTGGCTCCGTACCTCGGGAATCCCGCCGCCCGGCTGATCAAGTCTCCGAAGTTCTATCTGTCCGACTCCGGGCTGGCCTGCTTCCTCGCCGGGATCGAGGCGCTCGCGGCGGACGATCCGCGAAAAGGCGCGATGGTGGAAACGTACGTGGCGCAGAACCTCGCCGGGATCCTTCAGTCCGGCTGGCCCCGGGCCGAGATGTTCTTCTGGAACATCCAGGGGCGGCACGAGGTCGACATCGTCATCGAGGCCGGGAACCGGTGCATCGCCGTGGAAGTCAAGGCGACGGGCCGGTGGGAAAAGGAGGACCTGGCGGGCCTGAAGGCGTTCGTCGCCGCGACCCCTCATTGCGTGGCGGGGATCCTGGGGTACAACGGACCTGTGCCCGTCCGCCTGGGCGACCGGCTGTGGGCGATCCCTCTCCGGCTGCTGCTGTCGTGAAAAGTTCAGGGACGTTCTTAAAACTTTTCACCCCCCTATTCCCTGCCGGGCTCCCGATTACTTGTATAAAAAATACAAATCATATAATCTGTACAATGTATAAAACAGATCGGAGGAATCCATGGCCCGCATGACGGCAAGTCAGATCCGGGGAGAATTCGCGGAGGCCCTCAACCGGGTGGTCTACAGGGGCGAGAGGATCGTCCTGCGCCGCCGGGGGAAGGATGTCGCCGCGCTGGTCTCGATCGAGGATCTGGAGCTTCTTCAGGGGGTAGAGAACCGGGAAGATATCCGGGACGCCCGGGCCGCGAAGGAGGAGGCGGAGCGCGAAGGGACGACTCCACTGGCCGACTTCAAGAAAGAGCTTGGCCTGTAACCGTTGGCGTATTCCGTCGAACTTGCACCGGCCGCGAAACGCCAGGTCAGGAAGCTGGATCGCTCGATCCAGGGGCGAATCATTCGCCGCCTCGAGGCGCTGGGAAAAGATCCGCGTCCTCCAGGCGTCGAGAAACTGGAAGGGAACGAGAACACCTATCGGGTCCGGGTGGGGGAATATCGGATCGTGTACGAGATCCGGGACAAGATCCTCGTGATCCTGGTCCTGAAAGTGGGGCACCGCAGGGAGATCTACCGCGGCTCATAGGAGGAAAGCAAAGGGACGTTCTGAAAACTTTTCACCTCGTCCGCCTCACGGCGCTTGATGGCGAATCTCCATCAGGTTTTCCGATGGATGTTGGAACCTCACCGCTTGTCCAGGAATTCCAGCAGATTCCCGCGGTGGACCATCTCCACGGGGCAACCAGGGTAGGCCGCGGA